>CAVOEM010000075.1:0-12302 GCA_963694575.1 Planctomycetes bacterium UBA1146
CGATCGAAGCTGCTGGAAATTGGCAGGACGCGAGGTGTTAAAATCGACGATTCCAGGTACCTGCGCTGCCGGAGAATCCCGAAGAATAGAGAGTAACTGATGCAATTGAGTCGTGGTGATGGAGATGGCATCTCCTTCCACCTGTTCAGTACGGCGAGCCTGTTCCGTGTCCTCGAGAAACTGAACGCCGCCAGGAAATCCACCATCATGTAATTCGAATAGTCGAGGATCTCGTTGCTCGATTGATATCGCCCACAGTTCCGCAGCAGAATTCGCACCGACTTGCTGTCGATAGTCTTCAATCCTCTTCTGATTTGCGAGGGACACAGCATTCAGATAGGAAAGAATACCGATGGCAATGAGAATCAACACTACAGCGCAGGCCACGCAATTTCGAACCCAACTATTCTGGAACATGATGGGGCTTCTCTCTCAGTACAGAGTAATGGCTACGGCCTCTGACTGACGGCGTGGAAAGGGAAACTGAATCGCACTCGACTGCAATCGAGAACCATCTGCTCAGTTCGCTGAGACTGTTCGATTCGGAAGTCTACCACCAACGCCCCCGAGTCGATGAACCGACACAGTTTCACGCAAGAAAACGAGAACAGGAGGGACAATTCACCACCGAAACTCCTTGTTGGACCTTTTCCCCCACCTGAGAACTGACACTCAAGTGACAGCCTCCGCAGGCATTCCCATCGAGTGAAACCACCACGGTGGCTCCCAGCGATGGGAACAGACGGTCGAAAGTTTCCAGCAACTCATCATCCGCGGCCTCGCGAGCATGCTCCAGAGGTTTCTGTAGCGACTCGACTTCATTGCGATATTCCTTGGTGTTCTCGGTGACTTCGCCTCGAATCTCCTCCAACTGCTCTTCCGCCTCAGCGATGTGTTTGGAGAGATCCGATTCCTGATTGCGCAGTTCCTCGATCTTCTCCATCACCAGGATCAGACTATCTTCGATCGCCGCCTTTTCTTCCTCGAAGCGAGCCAGTTGTTCCTTCAGACCGGTGAACTCTGTCGCTTGGGTTGCCTGGTCCAACTGTTTACGATTCTTTTCGATCTTTGCTTCGGCCTCTTTGGAATCCAGTTCGAGTTTCCGGGCGATGGATTGTCCCTGGCCAAGACGAGCCTCGATCGGTGTCATCTGATCACGGAGCGACTGACAATTGGCGAGTTCGATCTCCATTTTCTTCTCACGCTTGGCGATCTCTGATTGATAGAGCGAAATCTTGCTAGAAATCCGTTGGACTTCCCTGAGACGATCCACCGATTCCAAGTCCACCTCCTCCTGTCGCAAGATATCTGTTCCTGCGAGATGAGGATCTTAGCCGGAAGAAGATTCTTCTTCCACAAAAGAGGGCCTCGAATCGGCATTCCCGACTCGAAGCCCTGTTATTACCCTACCTGGTCATACTGACGATCAGGATTACTCGTCGAGGAATCCCTCCAGATGGCGAGAACGAATCGGATGCTGCAATTTCTTCACTGCTTTGGCTTCGATCTGACGTACTCGTTCCCGGGTCACCTTGAAGATCTTCCCCACCTCTTCGAGGGTATAGGTATATCCATCCTCAAGACCATAGCGGAGCTTGATGATTTCACGCTCCCGATAGGTCAGGGTTTTGAGGACATCTTTGAGGCGATCCTTGAGCATCTCGTGAGTCGCCACATGGATCGGTGATTCGACCGATTGATCCTCGATGAAATCTCCGAAAAATCCATCATCCGAATCCCCGATGGGTCGATCCAGAGAAATCGGATGCTTGGAAATCTTGAGGACTTTCCTCACCTCTTCTTCTGGGATTTCCAACTCGATGGAAATCTCTTTCATACTTGGATCGTAACCCAGTTTTTGCATCAGTTTCTTGGTTGCGTTTCGAACTTTGCTCATCGTTTCGATCATGTGCACAGGAATTCTGATGGTCCGTGCCTGGTCAGCGATGGAGCGAGTAATTGCCTGGCGAATCCACCACGTGGCGTAAGTCGAGAACTTGTATCCGCGACGGTACTCGTATTTCTCAACCGCCTTCATCAGGCCTGTATTCCCCTCTTGAATCAAATCGAGAAAGGAGAGTCCTCGGTTTCGATATCTCTTGGCGATCGATACCACCAGTCGAAGGTTTCCGGCGGATAGTTTTCGTTTGGCCACTTCGTATCGATTGAAGTACTTGTTCATGCCAAACACACGCTCAGCGAATGGGATGGAACTCTCCATCGTGCACTTTTCAATATCAATGATGTTGGCAAGTTCCAGTTCAACCAGGTCCTTGTCGGTAACTCTTCGCCCAGACCTCTTGTTGACGATTTCGATTCTTCGCTTCGATTGAATCACCTTGTGACGTTGACTGCGCATCTCGTCGCGAAGGTTGTCGAGGATCTCTCTCTTGAAGACCAGTTCACCCAGGAGCAGGCCGATCTTGATCGCCTTGGCAAATACCTTCTCAGCCAGTTTCTCCTTGTATCGATCGGATAGCTTTTTCGATTCGAGCTTTTTCTTGTCGATCAAGTTGAGTTGGTAGAGCCGTTCGATGGTGGCCAGGTTCTGGCTCATTCGCTGCATCATATCTTCACGGCTGGGTTCACCGGCGGAGGGTGTCAGTTTGATGACCTTGTCGATGGACTGGTCACCACATAGAACTTCCTGACACAAGCGGATCATTTCTTTCTGACAGAATCCGGATGAATAGATAGATGTCCGATATCGATCCCTGCAAGTCTCGATGGTTTTCGCCAGCAGTAATTCCTCTGCGCGAGTCAGCAGTGGAATCTCTCCCATCTGAGTCAGGTACATCCGTACTGGATCATCGATCTTCTCCCCGGTGAAATCGGCACCGTCGGGAAGTGAATCGATCTTCACCGGATCATCCGTGACCTCGATGTCGTACTTGTCGAGGAGGTCGTACACTCGGTCAATTCGCTCCGGAGTATTGCATTCCTCTGGGAAGCAATTATTGAACTGCTCAAAAGTGACATGACCCTGTGCCGAACCGAATTCGATGAGACGCTCAAGCCCCTCCTCCATCGTGCGCTTTTCCTTGGTCAGATCGCGAGAAGCACTTCGAGCGGTGGCGATGCGAGGGATTTCCTCGACCGGATGACGATTCTCTCCGTCATCGATTGGTTCCTGTTCGACGGTCGGTCCCTCAGAGATTCCCAGGGTCGGGAGGTCTCCTTCGGTTTCCTCTGATTCCTCTTCCTCTTCATCGCCATCGGCGATGCTAATTTCTATCTCTTCATCCCCTTGAAATGCCGGATCTCCTTTTTCCGCCTTGGAGTACATTTCAGGCGTAAGATCTCCATCATCCAGTTGGTCGGTGTATGAGTTCATATCTTCCTCTTCGTTACTGATTTCGACGTGGAGACTGGTCTCAATCTTCCCCTCCTTCAAACTTATTGATTATTTCCCCCAAGAGCGAAAGATTATGATGAGAATCTCGATCTTGCTTCAAACTTTGTATTGTTTTGTTAATGTCAATCTTGGTCTTTGTGTCCAACTTTGCCACTCCAATGCGACCAATCATCCCCTTCAAGTGATCCACCACCAGATCGATAGCCAGATTGAACTGGAGTTCCACCCGTTCATCTACCGGAGTGTATTCCTGCTCTGCAGCCACTCGCTCGAGTAACCCGAGGAATATTGATTTCTCCGCTTCATCCTGCAGATGAACCGGATCCGGAATCTCCTTCAATTGTTCGATCCGGATCGCCAACGATCGGAGCCAGCGATTCGACCATTGCACCGGGGGGCGCAATCGCAGCAGCAGCGCTGCTTGCTGTGGATCCCGCAAGATGGAGACGAGAATCGCCTCCTCAAGATCCGGCAGCCCCCGGGTGGATCGCTCCGACGAATCCCCTACAATCTGGGTCGTCGCCACCGAAGATCCCCGCCCAGGGATTCCCTGAGCCCTTCGCGGACTGCGCAGTTGAAGGAGGCGGTGATGATCAGCCAGGATTGTCAATTCTCCGAGACCGGTCACCCCGCCGACGATCCGAGCCGCTCTCTCGAGCGCCACCGACTGCCCCTCAAAGGGTTCCAGAACAACCCTGGAGACCTCCTCCAGCACCTGTTGAGCTGCCGAAGCCCCGCTTCCTGGATTCTCTTCAAGTATCTGCTTCACGATGAATGCGATGGGGTCTTCTCCCGTTTCCAGTAACTGCTCGAACTGATGCGTCCCTTGCTCCTGGAGCAGCAGGTCACAAGGATCCACTCCTTCATCGAGGATGACGACCCGTACACCCAATCCGGTTCCCATGAATCTCTCGCAAGCGCGTCGGGCAGCGGCCTGTCCCGCCTCGTCTCCATCGAGGATCAGGTCCACCGAGTTGACCAGTTTCTTCAACAGGGCCACATGTTCGTCGGTGAAGGCGGTTCCCAGTGTCGCCACTGCAGTGGCAAACCCCGATTGGTGCGCCATCATCACATCGGTATAGCCCTCACAGAGAATCACCCGTCGCTGACGGCCGATCTCCAGCCGTCCCTCCCGCCCTCCATAGAGCACATGCTTCTTGGAGAAGACTCTCGATTCTGGCGAATTGATGTACTTCGGAGGAGGACCGCCCGATGGATCTGGAGACGAACCCAGGTGCCGACCACCGAATCCAATCACCCGTCCACGACGATGATCGAGAATCGGAAAGATCACTCGATCCCGATATGCATCGTAATACCTTCCGCCTTCACTCTTCTCCTTGAGCAACCCCAACTCACACGCGCGCTGGCGCATCCGCAGGGCATCGCTGCCCAGCAAGGCCAGATCGTCATCGAGATGGCTCCAGCCAGTTGGAGCGAAGCCGATCCTGAATTTTTGGATCGTCTCCTCGGTGAATCCTCTGCCATGAAGGTATTCTCTGGCTGCGGTTCCATGATCCGATTGAAGTTGTCTCTGAAACCAGTTCGCAGCGCGTTCCAGAAGATCGTAATCTTGCTGGTCTTGTTCCTCTCTCCTGGGATCGCGGTGAAACTGCTGGATCTCAATTCCTGCTCGATCTGCTAGCTTTTGCTTCGCCTCAGGAAAATCGATGCCTTCGATCTTCTGGATAAAGGTAAAGACATCGCCGTGCTCTTCACAGGACCAGCAGCGGAAGGTCTGCCGTGCCGGATTCACATCCATCGACGGATTCTGATCGGGATGAAACGGACACAGCCCTTTGAGCACATTCCCGCGGCGAATCAGGTCGACATATTCGGGAACCACATCCTCGATGGGATTGGCATCACGGATCCGCTCCAGTTCATCTGTAGCAGGTATCCCCGACATCCCGATTCCTCTCCTCTGATCGCACAACCACCCACTCGCCGACACGATTCCAGAACACGATTCCAGCACACGATTCCAGCACACGATTCCAGCACACGATTCCAGCACACGATTCCAGCACACGATTCCAGCACACGATTCCAGAACACGATTCCAGAACACGATTCCAGAACACGATTCCAGAACACGATTCCAGAACTCAGTGGCTCGCATGGATGCCACCGCGATGATCAGTCGACCGACCCTCATGCGGGAAGGAAAACGGATCTCCGTAAATCTATGGATGAAATTCAGATTGCTGCCGTCCACGGCGTCGCCAGTGGCTCGGGAGAGACCCTGAGAAGGGCACCCGGACTGTGCGAAGCGGCTATGCTACTCCTCCTCCTGGCCTGACGCTACCATTCACAAGATCTCTGTTAGGCCGATTCTGAAGCGAATCGAAGAGCCAGGGAGGCCCACTGATTTGGCGTCATCTGGTCGGGTCGTATCGAAATCTCAAGCCCTTCTTGGTGCCACCAGGAATCCTCTGGCGAAAGTTGCTGCCGGAGGATTTTCCCCATCGTCTTGCGGCGAAACTGGAAGCAGTGGCGCACCAATTTGACCAGACCTGCGGGTACTGGCGCCCGATCGCAGTCTCGGGTCCAGGTGAAGAAACTAGATTCGACCCTGGGAGCAGGGACGAAGGCGGCCGCAGGAACCGACCTGGAGATCTTGCCAATCCCCGTCAGCGCCAGCAGCACCGAGGTGGTGCCAAATTCCCGGCTTCCCGCAGACGCCACCCAGCGCTGAGCCATCTCCCGTTGGACCAGCACGCCGATACTCTGGAGGTCTTCTCGCTCGGCAACCAGCATCGCCACCAGTGGACCGGCAATCGAATAGGGCAGGTTTGCCACCAGGTGAAACCCTCTGCGCTGCCCCTCCGAGGGGTCCAGATCAGCCAGCACTCTCCTCGAGAGTCGATTCTTGGTTTCCAGCACGTCCCCTTCGATCAACCGGAATTGTGGCTGATCAAATCGCTCGCGCAGGTACTGGCACAGTAACGGGTCGATCTCAACCGAGGTCACCTGACATTCCAGATCGAGGAGCACCCGGGTCAGGGTCCCTGCACCAGGCCCCACTTCCAGCACTCGATCTCCCGCCTCGATTCCAGAATCGCGAACCAGCGCTTCAAGTAGGTTGGAGTCGAACAGGAAATTCTGACCTCGTTTTTCCTGAAAACGAAAGCCCAGAGCTCGAAGATCTTCAAGAACTCTTTGACGAGAAAAAAGAGACGGAGAATCAGTCATGACTGATTCTCCGTCTCTCTGGCATCTACCCAATTATTACTTCTCGAGTTCATTCGACTGGCCGCGATGGCATCACTTCCCAGCGGACCCGATACGAATCTCTACCCTACGGCATTGAGAACGACCCGACTCTGTATCGGGATCCACTCCGGGAACTGGCTTGGCCCAACCATTCGAGGTCAAACTGATCAGTGTCTTATCGACTCCTTGTTTGACAAATTCCTGGAACACCGCATGAGCCCGTTTCGCTCCCAGCTCCCAGTTATCCGCATTCTTGGATTTCTGAATCGGTGTGTTGTCTGTATGCCCATCGATGAAGATGTATCGACCTGGATAATCTCGCTGGATCATTTGGATCAGTTCCCCGATCAACTCCTTGCCCTTCTTCGCCAGGACGCTGCGTCCTTTGGCAAAAAGCAATTCGTTGTTGAGCATCAACCCACCGGTCTCGGGATTGGTCCTCACCTGGGGAGCAAACTGTGCCGTCGAGATGATCACCTTCGGGACATCCGTAAGGCTCTGGGACAAGGCGGAATTGGATTGCTGGAGCACGTCTCGTTCTTGCATGACACCCGCAAGTTCCACCTGGAGCGATTCGATGCGAGCACTGGCTCGTTGCAACTGTGCATCTCCCTCGTAGCCGGTCAGTTGCGAATCCTTCAGTCGCTTTTCCATGTCGGTGTTGACACGGTTGACTCTCTTCAAGCGTGTCGCTACGTCTTCGTACTTGACGTAGGGGACACAGGAACTGAACAATATTGGCACCAACAAGAGCAGCAGGAACCGCGTCCAGCGACTACGGTTCTTCTCCAGATGGTGAATCAAAGGAAGGCTAATCATGGTGTGGAGGTCCTTTCCGGAGCCCACCGGGGCCAGGCTCCACTCGGTCGCAGCGCCCCCGGAGGCGCACAGTGTGCCACGGAGATGACCTGGACGATAGTCATGGATCCATTCCGATTGGGCTCGGTTCGCAGGTCGCGGGGATCGTCGATCTGGGGAGGAATCACGGCGGCGACGGCCCTCCTCGCTGGCCCACGACCTGGCCTCCCTCTATTCCCGCTTCCTCACACCGATGTAAAACGAGCCCGGCTCCGGCAACCGAGGGTCACCGGAGCCGGGCTCCTGTTCAACGATAGAATTCAACCCGTGATCCATCTTGGCGGATCAAACTTGGCGGATCAAACTTGGCGGATCAAACTTGGCGGATCAAAATGCGTCGACCACCGATTCCACAAGTCCATTCATGAAGGCCACAGCCGCTTCAGATCCCCAGGCGGGAAAACTCCCGTCTCCGTTGATCAAGTTCATCAGCAATGCGGTGGGAACCAGCATCAGCAAGATCGTCAGGGCCAGCAGCGCAGTCATCGCCGTTGCGGGCTTCTTCCGGACCATCTGCATCTCTGTGGCACCCGTGAGCAGCAAATCTTCCGCTCCGGTATCCCCCACCGTTTCGTCATCGGAGAAATCGAAGGAGTCATCAAAGGAGAGGTCGTCGGTGTCGAGCACCGTCTCATCTCCGACTCCTCCCAGGTCCAGTTCCATCTCCCCTTCGAGGATTCCACCGTCATCTTCGAGGAGACCCTCGATGTTGAGCACGGTTTCCTCGGAGGAAAGGTCCTCGAGTTCGAGGCCTCCATCCTCCAGCAATCCGTCGGAAGATTCCGAAAGGACCACGGTCGGTTCGGTGGAACGGCTATTCTGAAAAGCTTCGAGGTCTCCCTGGCGGAAAACCACTTCGCCTCCATCATGCTCTGCCCGAATCTCCTGGTTACTCACCAGTCCTTGCAGTTCCTCTGCAGAGATTCCCAGCATCGCAGCCGCCTGGTCAAAGTTCATGCGATCAGACATCGAATCGGACCTTCCCATGGTGGTCGCACTATTTGTTGCGACCACCCTTCTTCATTTCTTCAACAGAGGGTTTTTGCTTGCCCTTGGCCGAGTAAGACTGAGGTACCAAGTCATAGGAGATATCACGAATACTGTACAGTTGAAAACCGTTTCCACTCTCGTAGCCGGTCCACAACCTCTTCGCGTTGGTGTCCAGGATGGCAAGCCCTTCCGCCTGTCCTTTCCCCTGCATCACGAATGAAGTCATGATGTAACCGTTACTGGAGCCACTGTCCTGGCCGAAGGCCGACTTTGACTCATGGGGAGACAGGGGAGAGACCCACAGTACGGCATTGGCTCCCAGGGAGATCCCCAGCGCCAGCGCAAGCCAGAATCGCCCGCCCAGCGGCTGTGAGGAGTTGGTTTGGCTCTCTGTTTGATTCCGTGTCATGTCAGATTCCTTTCATCTGATTCACAAGACTTCTCTACTGCTGGATCCGTCAAACAGTAGATCTGCAATAACCTCGGTTGAGTTGACGGTCACCCTCGCAACTCATCTGGCAACGACATCCCACGGATGACGCATCCGATGACGCATCCGATGACGCACCAGCGACTCGCAGATTCAACGCCATTTCGTCATGGGTTCTCGAATGGACTCTCGGGAAACCACGCGGCGAGAAAGGCCTGGATCTGGCTCCTTCACCCCGAGTGTGGATTGTAGCCCAGAGCCGCCGGTGGGCAAGGGGTCGCCAGGATCGGACCGAGGAACCCGCGATCGGAGGGTCAGTCGGAGTGGGGTCCCAAATATCGGCCCAATCGTACGAGGAGAGAGCCCTGCGGTTCTTCTTCTCCATCCTCCAACCGTTCTCCAGCGGCCTTGGCCAGCCCCTGAAATGCGGGGAGATCCTGCAGAGGCCGGGCCAGCAAGAATTCACTGCGACCACTCTGCCGCTCTCCGCTGACGTCCCCTCCTCCTCTCAGGTGAAGATCTCGTTCGGCGAGCAGGAATCCGTCATCCTCGTCGAGGAAAGCCTGGAGTCGCTCAGTCGCCTCCTGCGAGGAGGGATCCGCACTGAAGAAACACCAGGATGGACGGTCACTTCTGCCGACCCGTCCTCGCAATTGATGTAATTGAGCCAGGCCAAATCGATCCGCTCCCTCGATCCACAACACTGTCAGTTCCGGCACATCGAGCCCCACTTCGACGATACTGGTGGCGACCAGCACCGGAGACGAACCGTCACGAAATTGCGCCATCGTCGAAATCCGTTGATCGTGGGAAAGTCCCCCGTGAAGGATCGAGATCCCCACATCTCCCAGCACCGTCTTCCTCAACTTCTGGGCCAGTTGCTCGACGCCGATCGGATCATCTCCGTCCCCATCCTCGATGCGAGGAACCACGAACATCACTCGGTTCCCACCCGCGATTTCCCGTTCGAGGAACTCCATCGCGTCGTTCAATTGATCCGCGTCGACCCGACGGGTCTTCACCTGGGGCCGCCCAGGGGGCCGTTCATCGATCCTGGACAGATCGAAGTCTCCGCGTAAAGCCAGCGCCAGACTCCGGGGAATCGGGGTCGCCGTCAGATGCAAACGGTGAACGTGATCTCCCTTCGAGGCCAGAAGTTGACGCTGCTGAACTCCGAACCTCTGCTCCTCATCGACCACCACCAGCGCGAGATCCTTGAACTTCACCGAGGAGGAGAGCAGCGCAGTGGTCCCCACTGCGATCAACACCTCTCCCTGGGCGATCGATTCCTTGACCTGGTCCCGGGTTCCGGTGATCACCTCGGCCACCTTGAGGAGTGATCCGTGTAGATATTTTTCCAGGGTGAGGCGGTGCTGATCCGCCAAAGCGGTAGTGGGTGCGATCAGAACCGATTGGCGACCGGCCGCAGCCAGAGCCAGGATGGCCCAGATCGCCACCGCCGTCTTTCCGCTGCCGACATCTCCCTGAACCAGGCGAGCCATCGGAAAGCCCGCAGCCAGATCATCGCGAATTTCCTGCACCACTCGTTGCTGGGCTGTGGTCAGGGAGTAGGGAATCCTCGCGAGGATTCTCTGCTCCAGAGTGGCACTCACCACCAGCGGGTCGATCTCTCGAGCTTTCCGCCGAGCCCGCGTGCGAGCCTGCTGGATGGCGTGAAGATACAACTCGATGCGCGCCAGCCACGATCGACACGCTTCGCATTCAGCTGAACTGGCCGGTGAATGATATCCGCGGTAGATGTCCAGCAAGTTTCTATCGCAACCGATGATCGCTGGAACCGTATCATCGAAGGCCAGATCGGTGCGCTCGAATATCCGCTGAATGGAACTGCGGATCAAAGACTGGGAGAGTCCATCGGTGGAAGGATACACCGCGACGATCTGGCCGTGACCCGTCGGAAGCGGTTCCCGTTCGTCGCAGCGGCTCAAGTTCGGATGTGCCATCACCTGGGTCTGAAAGCGGCGAATCGCTCCGGTAGCCCAACCTTGCCAGCGCTCCCCGATCGGCGGACGATAGCGGGTGAACCAGTGGAGGGTCACCTCCTCATCCGGCTCATCGGCGGGTCTCAGCCGGGCTTCCCAGCGACCACGTCCCGATTGGATCCACTCCGCCGGTGCATCGATGGTACCGAAAATACTCCTGCGGCCACCATCGGGAACATCTCGGATCTTGCCGTGCACGATCAAATCTTCATGGCGAGCAGGAAAATGGTGCAGCAAGTCTCCGAAGGTCTCGAGGCCGAGCCGTTGGAATCGCTGAGCAGTGGCAGGACCGACCCCTTGCAGTTCCTGCAAGGAAGACTGTAGAGGATCCGGATCTAGCGCGGCCCGGGGAAGGGAGTCAGGCTCAGGATTCGCCTCGCCCATCGGGCCTCCAACCCATCAACCACGAAGGTCCTTCAGCATTTTATCGATCTCGTCACGAAGTTCCGAATCGGTGGAGATCGCCTTCTGGATCTTCCGGAACGAACTACTGACGGTCGAATGGGATCGCCCCCCCATCTTCTCGCCGATTTCGAACAGCGAATGATCCGTCAAAATCCTTGCGAGATAGGTCGCAACATTTCTCGCCATCGAGGTATTGCGGGTCTTCGATCTCGAGACGATTTCTTCAGGAGGAACGCCCCATCTCCTGCCGATTCGTTCGACGATGATGTCGATGGTAATCCTTCTCTGAAGTGTGATCGAGATCGGATCGAGAATCGCTCTCGCTCGCGCAAGGGAGACGGTCGAGTTGGACAGTTCACACTCTGCGACTACCCGAATCAGGGTACCCAGCAACTCACGGCTGCTGTTCCTCACTTCCCCAGCGATGTGGTGAATCACATCCTCGGGAACATGAACTCCACCGCGCACGACTTCCTGTCTCAGAATCGAAACCCTTGTCTGCTGGTCAGGAGGGTCGACCAACACGACCAAGCCTGCGGAAAAACGACTCTTCAACTGTTGATGAAGGCGATCCAATTTCCGAGGAGGAACATCACAAGCCAACAATACCTGTCCCCCCCGTTGAGCGATCGCATCCACTGTTTCCAGGAGCTCCTGCTGGCTACTCGGCTTACCGGCGAAGCCCTGGATGTCATCGATGGCGAGGACCCTCAATTCCCGAAAGCTCTTCCGGAACTGATGGATAGTTTTTTGCCGCAGAGCTTGAATGAACTCATGTACGAAATGTTCGGCGGGAAGATATCTCATCCGCCGCTCCCCCTGGATGAAGAACTGCCGGGTGATCGCTTGCAGAAGGTGTGTCTTTCCCAACCCACATCCGCCGTGGAGGAACAGTGGATTGAAATAGATCCCTGGAGTTCGTAGCACTTCCAGAGCCGCTGAATGAGCCAGTCGATTGGCCTGACCCACCACAAATCGATCCAGCGTGTGATCGCGGCGCAGTCCATCGCGGCGCGGTCCATCGCGGCGCAGTCCATCGCGGCGC
>CAVOEM010000076.1:0-12059 GCA_963694575.1 Planctomycetes bacterium UBA1146
TGAAAACGACAGAAAATGGTCGAACTCTGGTAATGAGCAAGGATGGGAAATTGGTGGCCACCAGTAGAGGCCACTCCCTCGGGATCAACGAGATCGGCGAAGAGGTCCAACTACGGGCTGACGATTGTGGAGATGCTCTGATCCAGGATACCTTCGCGATGCTGGAAGCCGAACTGGGCAAGGTCAATACTTGGGCCCTACGAGGTTCACTGGAACTGGACACTCTCTCGGGAAAGGTCTTCACCGCATGGAGTCCCGTGAAGGATGAAGGTGGCATCAACCTGGTGTCCTTGATCGTGATCCCACAAGACGATTTGGTCACCGATATCTTGCAACGCACCCGCACCACAGGACTTGTATTTCTGGCCCTGATCTTGACCACACTTCCGATTGTCTGGAGAACTGCGGCCGGCATCACGAGGCCAGTCAGTGAACTGAACAAGGGAATGCAAAAGATCTCTCGATTCGAAATTGAGGGAACAGCTGGAAAGCCCTCGCGCTTGACCGAGCTCAATCAGATGCAGCAGCGGATGGAAGGAATGCGCCTCGCTCTGAAATCCTTCGAAAGGTATGTCCCATCTCGAGTGGTACGTGACCTGGTCCAGAAAGATCTAGTGGCCCAGCCCGGCATGTCAGAAGCCACCGCCTGTGTTTATTTTTCCGATGTCATCGGTTTCACCGGGATTGCTGAACAATTGCCCCCTGAACAACTGGTCAGCCTCAGTGGCGAGTACATGGAAGCGATGTCTCAACAGATCCACAAGCAAGAGGGTGTCCTCGACAAGTTCATCGGGGACGCCATCATGGCGTTCTGGATTGCAGAGGTGGATGGGACTCGCGTCACTTCTCGCGCCTGCATCGCTGCTCTGGAGTCCCAGAGATGCCTGGCTCAGTTACGCGAGAACTGGGCCAGTAGGTCTTTGCCACAGTTGCGGGCAAGAATCGGACTTCACACCGGCCCCCTCTTGGTCGGAAACATGGGCTCATCGACAAGGCTCAACTACCCCGTGATTGGTGATTCGGTGAATCTCGCCAGTCGTCTTGAAGGTCTCAACCGACTCTATTCCACCGAGATCATCGTCAGTGAAGAAGTTGCCAATATCGTCGCCGATGAGATGCATTGTCGAATTCTCGACCATGTAGCGGTCAAGGGACGGCGACAGGGTGGCAGCATCTACGAACTGGTGTGCGAAAAGAATCTCGCAACACCTCAACAACTGGAACTGGCCCGACTTCATCAAGGCGCTCTCGCCTGGTACAAAGATGGGGAATTCGCCCGTGCGGCACAAGAGTTCGAATCGGTCTGTGCCAGATTCCCAGATGATCAGCCCGCAAAAGTCCTCGCCCTTCGTTGCCTCGAATATTCGAAGGCTCCCCCCGACGACTGGAACGGGTTCATTTCACTGGATCTGAGTATTCAGCGTGGGTGATCGATGGAGGACCATTGCACCCAAGATCCGTAATCAAGCCCAAGGATTCACGCCTGATCAAAACTTGCTTCGCGTCACATTCAAGGGAAAATAGTAGTGACACTAATGGGTGACATATAATTTGATGTGATTCATGAGCTCATGGACGGAGGCTAAAAAATGTTGACTGCTTATCGTGAAGATGACGGCTCTTATTTCCTGATCGGCCACCCAGTCCTGTTAAAAATTCTCTGGACGATTCCAGAAACCTTGCGATCCATCATCGAAGATCCAATTTCGAACGCCGCTGCCACACTCCGGCTCTTTCCCATCGCATATACCGACCCAGCAGCTCAAGCTGAGCACACACGGTTGCTCGGGGAGGATCTGAAGAATAGCCAACTTGGCAAGGTCGCCATCTTTGAAGAAGTGATCGCTTCCTGCAATCCAGACAGTGGAGAGATCCAGATTCCAGAAGCTCGGTTCGATCCATTCCTGGCAGTCTTGACCGACATTCGCCTGGTTCTTGCTGAAGATATCGGAATCGAAGCGGACGGCTGGGAAGAACTTCTCGATGATGATGCGGCGGAAGACCCGAAAGTTCACCTGCTCAATCTCATCGGTGGTATTCAGCAATTACTGCTGGAAGCGACTGGGATGGTCGATGTGGATCTTCAACCTGACGACCTGAAATGATATCTTCCCACCCTGGAGGGCATTCACATGCAGGAACAACGATCACCCAAAGATTATGTAGTTGCAGTAGCACTCTCCGGAGTCTTTGGCATCATCGGTATTCAGCACTTCTACCTCGGTCGCTATCTCGAAGGACTCTGTGATCTCGGCCTGTCAATTGCCGGATATTACTTCCTGATGAACGGAGAGTTGGCCCTGGGGATCCTTGCACTGTCCCTCGACGGGATACACACTATTATCGTGACCATCATGCTTTTAACGGGTTCTTTCCGGGATGGAGACGGATACCGAGTCTGCTATCCCGGTCAACGATTGAATGGAGAGCGGTTATGAACACAACACCAACAAGTGACAAGGACTTCATACCAACAGTTCTTCTTTGCATATTTCTGGGTGGATTAGGCGTCCACCGCTTTTATGTCGGCAAGGTCGGCACCGGTTTATTGATGCTGTTTACCTTGGGCGGTCTTGGCATCTGGGCACTGATCGATCTGGTCTTGATCGTGACCGGCGGTTTCCGTGATGCGAACGGATTACCCCTCAACAGGTGAACCCGGCGAAAATAACAGGTAGACCAGTTCCAGATTCGATACCGCTGGAGATTATTTAAGACCATGAAACCTCGGGAATTGATCTATATGCTCGGCTTCAAGCCGAAACTCAAGGAGTACTCCCACACCGTGGTCGAGTACCACTTACCCATCGATGGCACCATCAAATATGCTCAGTGGCAGCACCCCGCAGAAAGCACCAAGCCGGTGCGTCAGGATGAGATCACCGAATTGAGATCATTCCTCAATCCTGGGGATGTGGCCATCGATATCGGCGCACATACCGGCGATACCGCGCTACCGATGGCGCTGGCCACCGGTCCGGGTGGTTGTGTTCTTGCACTGGAACCCAACCCCCACGTGTACCGTGTGCTGGAGATCAACGCAGGTCTCAACCAGCAACGCGGAACGATCATCCCGTTGAAGTTTGCCGCCACACCCGAGGACGGTGAGTTCGATTTCGAGTACTCCGATGAAGGCTACTGCAACGGTGGGCTTCATGTCGGTATCAGCAAGTGGCGCCACGGCCATGCATTCAAGCTGAAGGTAGAGGGTAAACACCTCCCGACCTATCTCTCGCAACATCACCCCGACCTGATCGGAAAACTCCGCTTCATCAAGGTCGATGCGGAGGGCTTCGATGCGCAGATTCTTCGATCGATGCACCAATTGATCGAAAAAACCAGGCCATTCATCAAGGCTGAAGTTTTCAAACTGACCACTCAACCTCAGCGAGAACTGCTCTTCGACTTTCTCGATTCCCTCGATTATCAGGTGCACCGGGTCATCGACGATCTGAACTATCGAGGGCCTATCCTGAGTCGCGGTGATCTGATGCAGGTGGCTCACTATGATGTCTTTTGCGATCCGGGTCACTGACTCGACTCAGTCGAGGAAATAACTTTCCCCCACCTCAGCAACCGAAAATCCCCTCCTTTTGACCTCGGCGCGGACCGACCGATCTCGAAGTGCCGGATTGGTGTGGTTGAGGTGGATGAAACGGAATCGCTCGGGCGCTTCGAGCGCCTCATCTGCCAGATGGTCCATCGTGACCACCATCGGAGGATGAGGAATCTCCGACAGATCTCTACCTGGAAGTTCTCTGCCATCGTAGAAGGTCGCATCGAGATAACAGAGATCCGCACCATCGATCAGCAGATCGAGTACTCCATCTTGCCACCCATCGATATCCGGGCAGAAGACAACCGTGCGTCTCGGTCCCTCGATGCGCCAAGCGACCGTGTCGGAGAACTCATCCCGGTGCTGAACACCATGTGCGGTTGCCGTCACGCCGGGAAATATCTCGACTGGCTGCCCCTTCTCGATCACCTCGAGGTCGATCTGATGGAGTTGTACCAGTTGGCTCCAAGGACCGTTTTCTCGCAGGAAACTGGCCATCCTGGATGTGCAATGCACCTTCACCGCATCGGTCGAAGCCACCTCTCGACCCAGATGAATCAACCCGGTGTAGTGTCCGACATGAGCATGGGTCAGCAGCAGTGTATCGATCGGGCGACGACCTTCATTGGCTCGTCCTGTCAGATCGCGAAGCAACGACAACTGCTCCTCGATCGTCGGAGTCGCCTCGATCAGAACCGTCTTTCCAGAAGAGTGATCCACCAGTGCAAGACAGGCGGGCCCAAGACGGATTCCATCCCTGCGTGCAGAACGACAACACGGTTTCTGACAACCCAGATGAGGAACGCCTCCATCCTGGGCGATCCCCAGAACGATCAGTTCAACTCCTGAACGCTGCTCACGCAGGTGGGTACCGTGGCACCCGACCTGCGAGATGAGCAGCAAGAAGATCAACAGTCTACGAATCACTGACCCGTTGCATCCTGAGGAGTTCCTGGCATCGAAAACAGCCGGATGTTCTTGAACTGAATCGGAGTACCTTCCGACTGCAGACAAATCGAACCCGCAACTTCAGCACAGTCGCTGGCACTATTGACGACCTTGCCGTTGACCATCAAAACCACGTCGCCACCGTTACAGTGGATCTCGTAATGGTTCCACTCACCTACCTCATTCTCGTTCATTCCCGTGTGCTTGGTATTTCTACCGCGTGTCCGCTCAGGATCGGTTTTCATCGGAAACTCACCGATGCACCAGAAATCTCCGGCACTTCCTGACTGCAACTGGGCCTCGATACTCTTGGGCCACACCTTGTGCTCACCTATCTGCCGAAACAGAACCCCTGAGTTGCCACCCTTCTGGGTGACAGGATCCCAGCGCCAATCCACTTCCAGAACAAAGTTCTGGTACTTCTGATCCGTGTAGATGTATCCGGCAGGATTGCCCTTGCAGGAAAGAACTCCATCGGCCACCGACCAGACATCTTCCATCTTGACTTCGTTTTTCAGATGAGCTGACCACCCGGCCATATCGTATCCGTTGAACATCTGTACGAAGTCGCCATCGTAACGCCAGCGGTGGGAGTTGGGGATCTCTCGCACTCGTATCGATCGAAACCAGACATCATTTCCATGATCCTGGAGAACGATGTGCCCTTTCTTGACGGTCCCAAAGTCCTTCCACGCGTTGAACTTGCTTGCGGCCACCCTCTTGTTCCAGTCGACCGAACCAATCTTTGCTCGAAGAACCAACACACCATTGACCCAGTGTTCGACATTTCCAGCACAGTGAACGATGCGAGCATGATTCACCTCACCGAGTGGATTCAATTTCTTGTTTTCTGGTGAGTACAGCGCGTACAGACCGCCGCTGGAAGTATTGCTGGACGATGCTAGATCCTCATCGCCAAATACCTGGTACTCCGGTGCAGAAAAATAAGGCGCTCCGTTGTTCTCGTTGGCCAGGTACATGATGCCACTGTTGGAACCCGCTTGTGCTTTCCACTCCATTTCCAGCTCGAAATCGTCGTACTGTTGCAAGGTGACGATATCGCCGCCTCCGCCACCTTCCATCACCTGGAGCCAACCATCCTCCACCTGCCAGCCGTGGGTCGGAAAGACATCTTTACGGTAGCCCCGCCATGCTGCAGTGGATTCACCATCAAAAAGCTGCACCCAGCCATCCTGAGAAACGATCGGGGTGGCCAGATTGGTCGTGGTGGCATCGAGCCAGCCAGGGGCCAGTGACAGTGGCAACAGTAGTACCGAGAGTAGGACCAGCAGCGAGATACGATCCTGCATGGATGCGGGGATCAGCGACATCTTGTTCCTCCTTCAATTGGGCCACTGGATACCGGTCGGAGTCTGATTCCGCCCGGTATTTCCAGGGTATTGCATGTTGCCAAGGTACGCCGAGGTGAGGCCCGGTCAATCCCATACCTCCGACACGAATCAGTACTGGAGTCGATCCCATTCCTGTGAAGGATGGCACCATGAAACGAGGAGCCATGGAAATCTGCCTGCTACTACTCCTGATGACCCATCCCCCCGAACCGAGCCATATCGACCGAATCATCGAAGGTTGGACGATCCGGGTCGAAAAGAAACTGCTCGACCAGGATCCAGATCTCGCTGAACAGGCGCTCTCTCTCATCGAGTTGCAACTACGGGACCTGGCCTGGGTGCTACCACCGAAACGGGTCGAGGAACTGCGCCGGGTGCAGATCGTGTTGGATCTCGATCGTCCAGGAATCCGCGGACTCCAGTACCATCCAGATCTTAACTGGCTCAAGAACGGTGGTCATTCACTCGACCTACACAAGGTGGTTCATATCCCCCAAGCTCGCTCCTATGTGGATCTCAAGAAATCCAATGTGCAGCCGTGGGTCATGCTTCACGAGTTGGCGCATGCATGGCACGACCAGATCATCACCTTCAAGGACCCGGAGGTCCTCGCCGCTTTTCAGTCCGCAGTTGAATCGAAGAAGTACGAGAAAGTACTTCACATGAATGGTCGTATCCGACGCCACTACTCGCTGACAGATCACAAGGAGTACTTTGCCGAGGGAACCGAGGCTTTCGTCGGTACCAATGATTTCTTCCCCTTCGTGAGACCGGAACTGAAACAACACGATCCTGAACTTTATTCACTGCTGGAGAAGATCTGGGGAAGGCCCTGAAATGAATCATTGCATCGCCTGTTTCCTGGTCCTCATGCTTCCATCACTGGACTCTCGAGAACTCCTATCAGATCTGCCCACGGAACCTGTACTGTCCCTGGAAGAGCGCACTGACTGGTTGATCGATCCCTCTCCCTATCGTGCCGGAGTCTTCCGTGGCCACCACGCCGATGAGATCATCCTCTCAAACGGGCTGGTGCGACGCACCTTTCGCATCGCTCCCAACTTGGCCACGGTAGCCATCGACAATCTGGTCACCGGAGAATCGGTGCTGCGCTCGGTGCGCCCGGAAGCCCAGTTTGTCATCGACGGGGTCTCGTTCGAAGTCGGCGGCCTGACAGGGCAGCCGAACCATGCCTTCCTACGTGAACAATGGCTCGATGACATGGACTCCGATCCGGAAGCGTTCCAATTTTCGCGCTTCGAGATCGGCGTTCCCGAACAACGATTTGCATGGAAAAAAGTTCGCCATCATGCCCCGGATGTGGAGTGGCCCCCGCGCGGTGTTTCACTCCGATTTGATCTGATCCCACCCAGCAAACCTGGAATCGACGATAATCCCGACGAGTCCGTGATGATTTCGGTTCACTATGAGCTCTATGACGGCATCCCTTGCTTCAGCAAGTGGGTGAGCGTCCACAATCGCACCGATCAGAAGATCACCATCGATCGATTCACCAGTGAGATCATCGCCGCCGTAGAGCACACATCACGAGTTGAAGATCGATCGGTCCACTATCCGACTCCAGATCTTCTGGTCGAGACAGACTACGCCTTTTCTGGAATGGATCCCGAGACTGTCACTCGCTATTCAGTCCATTGGGAATTCGATCCGTTGTTCAGTTCGCAGGTCAATTACCTGCGGCAAACACCCTGTCTCTTGAAAGTTCAGCCGACAGTCGGCCCCGATCAAGATCTGGCTCCTGGGGAACACTTCCAATCATTTCGCGCCTTCGTGCTTCCTTACGATGGAAGTGACAGGGAACGAAAAGGCCTCGCTCGAAGGCGCATGTATCGCACCATCTCTCCGTGGACCACCGAGAACCCACTGATGATGCACGCACGATATGCCGACTGGGATCGAATAAAACTGGCCATCGATCAGTGTGCCGAAGTCGGGTTCGAGATGGTCATCATGACCTTTGGCAGCGGTTTTCAGATCGAGAACGAGGATGAAGAATACATCGAGAAGATGAAAGGCTACGCCGATTACGCTCGCTCGAAAGGCGTCGAGATCGGTGGCTATTCGCTGCTATCGAGCCGATCCATCGGCGGCGGCAACGACATCGTCTCGCCAGCGGGAACTTCTCCAACCCATGGCTCCTGCCCCGCTCTCGCCAGCGACTGGGGACAAGAATACTTCCGCAAGTTGTATCAGTTCTACCAAAAAACAGGGATGCGGCTGCTCGAGCATGATGGCTCATATCCCGGCGATATCGATGTCACCGAGCGGCTCCCCCTTCAGAAGGGTGAGAAGGACTCACGCTGGGTACAGTGGAAGATCATCACGGACTTCTACAAGTGGTGCCGCGCCAACGGCGTGTACCTCAACGTCCCCGACTACTACTACCTCGCCGGATCCAACAAGTGCGGCATGGGATACCGAGAGGTCAACTGGAGCCTCCCCAGGGATCAGCAGGTGATACACACCCGTCAGAACATCTACGATGGCACCTGGACCAAGAGTGGATCGATGGGCTGGATGTTCGTCCCCCTGACCCAGTATCACGGCGGGGGTGCAGCAGCAACGATAGAACCGCTATCGGAGCATATCGATCACTACCAGAGAATCATGATGAGTAATCTCGGCGCGGGTGTTCAGGCTTGCTACCGCGGACCGCGACTATTCGACACCGATGCTACGCGAACGATGGTCCAGCAAAGCGTCGACTGGTTCAAGAAACACCGTCAGGTTCTCGAAGGAGATCTGATTCATCTCCGAAGAGCAGATGCCAGAGATCTCGACTACTGGTTGATGGTGAATCCAGCTGCCGCAGAGAAGGGCCTCTTGATGCTCTTCAATCCGCTCGATGTACCCATGACGAAGAAACTCCGAATTCCACTTTACTACACCGGACTCGTCGAGAGCGCCCGTGTCCGGGTTGAGGACGGAAGTCCACACAATATTGGGCTACTACGAGATGGCTCCATCGAACTGGAGGTCACTGTCGTGGCAGGCGGATACAGTTGGATCACCTTCGAGTGAACTCCTTCCTGACCATTTCCAGAGGCGAGATCGTCGACTAGGATGAAAGTTCTGGATCGACCTGTTCATGCTGGGAGTTGTCGTGAAGTACACAATAGCACTCTCGATGATGCTCTTTTTCACCTGTTCAGGAGTACTGGCTCAGGCACCTCAGTTCAGTAACGAGACCGCCAGTGCCGGCCTCGCCGGCGTGACCTTCATTCCCGGCGTCTATAACCACCCCACCTACACAGGCCCCGTGGTTTGCGGAGATTTTGATCGCGATGGCTGGCAGGATCTGTTCGTTCCGAGTGGTGGAGGCGCGGGTATTCCCGACCATCTCTTCATCAATGATGGAGACGGCACCTTTACCGATCGAGCCGCAGAATGGGGCCTGACCGATGTGCACATGGGAAAAGGTGCAGCAGTCGGCGACTTCAACAACGATGGGTGGCTCGACATCTATGTCACGAGTGCTGGCAGTGGGATTACCGGGACCCCTGGGAATCATCGGCTCTATCGGAATTCTGGATCAGGTACGTTTACGAATGTTGCAGTTTCCGCAGGAGTAAATGTCACTTCCAGTATCGAAGATGGCTTTGGCTGCTGCTTCGGAGATTACGATCTCGATGGGGATCTGGATCTGTTCGTCGCGGGCTTTGCCAGCAACAACAGTGGCAATCGACTGTTCAGAAACAACGGTAACGAAACTTTCACCGACATGACGGCATCCATCGGGCTCTTCTCTGGAGTCTCAGGAACTTCTGGATTCGCTCCACGATTGCAAGACATGGATGGAGACCACTATCCGGAACTACTGTTGGTTGCAGATTTCGGCACCAGCCATTACTTCCGGAACAACACCAACGGAACCTTCACAGAGATATCTTCCAGCGCCAACACCGCGCAGGAAGAAAATGGCATGGGCCAGTCTGTCGGAGACTACAACAACGATGGTCTCATCGACTGGTACGTCACTTCCATCTATCGCCCCAACATCGGATGGACCGGCAACAAGCTCTACATCAATCAGGGCAATCATTCGTATCAAGAAATTTCAGGAAGTGCGGATGTCGACGATGGAGGTTACGGCTGGGGTGCGATTTCCATCGATGTAGATCATGACCGGTTCGTCGACATCATCGAAACCAATGGAGCTGGCGGCCAATTTGACAATGAGCAGTCCTATTTCTTTCGAAATCTCGGCAACGACACCTTCAACGAGCAATCGATCGCATCCGGTTTGATTCACGACGGATTTGGTCGAGGGATCCTCAATTTCGATAGCGATAACGATGGAGACCAAGATGTTGTCATCGCCGGAAATAACGAGAGCTTGCGCTACTTCAGAAACGATACTCTTGCTGGAAACCGACACTGGGTGAGAATCTTTCTCGATAATGATGGGGATACCGCTGTTGCTCCCGATGGTGTGGGAGCCAAGGTCCATGTCATCACAGCCAGTGGATCCCTCTATCGGTGGATCGACGTAGGAGACAATTTCATCTCCCAGAGCGAGATGTCCGCACACTTCGGGCTGGGGGATGACGACCAGATCATCGAACTCCGTGTGATCTGGCCCGACGGTCTGGTACAGAGTGGAAACAACATCTCCGTCGATCAGGTCATCACCTGGCACCGCGGATTTGATTCACTGATCCGTGGAGATGCCAACAGTGACCTTCAGATCGACATCTCGGATCCGGTGATGATACTGGGGCACCTGTTCGGAGGTGCCACCTTACCCTGTCAGGAGGCCGCCGAGGTCAACGGGGATGGGGCCATCGATATTTCGGATCCGGTCTACCTGCTCGGGTACACCTTCGGGGGAGGCGCTGCTCCTCCCGCTCCCTTCCCGGCGTGTGGAGTGGCGGCTTCCACCTTCCCCTGTGACGAACCCGGCTGCCCCTGAACTGTGGCTTCCTCTGCATTCACTCCAGTGATTCGACGGGTGTCGCGATGCCACAATTTTCGCAATTCGGCAGCAATGAATGGGTGATCTTCTGACAGGAATCACACTCACCAAAGAGATCCGTACCACACGAGGGACAGCAATATGAGCTTTCTTCCTGGTGCCCAGTTTCTGTAATGTTGGGAAGATTGGGGCCCTTTTTCCCCCAGACAACATCTCGCAAGATCCCTCTTCGGATCGGAAAATCACAGCGTGGGCAGCGGCACTTTTCATACGATTCTCGATATCGACGAAGCAATAGATCCTTGGGCGGAGCCGAGAGATTTTTCAGGGTGTACTTCAGAAACAATCCAACGATCAGGATGGCTACACCGATGGCGATGTACTTGAAGTAATCCCTGGGGAAATGCTCCTCCGTGATGACCCCAACCTCCCAGAAGGTCGCGATAAGAAAAGCAAAAAATATCGGACGATAGGGGCTTCTCCTGTGCCTCCTGACCAGCCAGGCAGCAAACAAGAACATCGGCAATGGAATCCCGAGCTTGTAGATCGCAACCCTGACTCTGTGCGAATCATAGACGTCATTAAATTCTTCGATAGCAGGGATATTGTGCTGGCTGACCACTTTCATTTGTTCTCGAATGTCATCGGTCAGTTCGAAAGCCCTCGAGTTGCCCTCTGTCACGGCGATATTCGCCAATTCAAGTTGTTCCTGGGCAGAAAGAAATCGAGCGCGTGCATTCGCAAGCGCAATCACATCTTCCTCGGTGGGCTTGAGACCCTGTTCGATACTCAGCCTGTGCAAGGATGAGATCTCTTCCATCACCTCGCGAGCATTCTCCCTGCTCGCCTTGTAATCCTGCTGAAGATTCCTGTTCCGTTGAAGCTCTCGACTGTTTTCACGCTGCTGTGATAGCAGATCGTCGAGGTTGTCCTGTGGACCCTGGTCCAGAGCATCGATGTAACTCTGTCGATATGGTCCTTCCAGATCGCTCACATCGTATCGAAGAAATCCGAAGAACCCGATGAGCAAAAGTGCGAGTAATAGTGTCAGTGATATCGACTGTACTCGTTGCCAGAGGGTCCCCTTGGACTCAAGATTTTTTGCCACGAATCTCGCTCCTATAAAAACGAACCCAGTTTTTCTCAATCAGATGACTAGCAGTTCAACTCACTTCGCAATCCCATCGGACAACTCAGTTTCTTCCAGTTGCATTCTCTTCGCCTCGTGATCGTCCACCAGGTCGCTGTGGCATGTCGCTTTGGATTC
>CAVOEM010000077.1:0-12059 GCA_963694575.1 Planctomycetes bacterium UBA1146
GAAGCCCTCGTGACCACTCTTTCGGGCGGAAATTCCACCGACATCCAGAACGACCTGGCGAAACTCCAGCAACTACTGCTGACTCATCTCGATGGTGAGGAGCAGCAGGTGATGCCGGCGATGATGGAGCACTTCGAGGCGGCCGAGATCTGGGCCCTTGACGGCAGGATCATCGAGTTCTGTTCGCCGGAGTTCATGCAGGAGATGATGCCGTGGTGGTTCACCCACATCGATGCGGCCGATCGGGTCTGCGTGGCGCAGAACATGATCGCTGGAGTTTCCCCGGAGTTCCTGCCGATACTCAGCCAGTGGATCGCTTCCGGTCTCGGGGAGTCGGAGTGGAACGAACTGGTCGGACAGGTCCCCGCGCTGGCCGCGACCGCCTGAGTTGCGTCTTTCCTGGTCCCAGAACTTATTCCGAGTGGATCCAAGGAGGTGCAGATGAGGATTGCACGAAGCTGGCTGGTGTTCCTCACCGTTTTCATCGGCGGCTGGTCAGGTGTGTATTACGTGGCGAGCAT
This sequence comes from Planctomycetes bacterium UBA1146, assembly GCA_963694575.1. Taxonomy (GTDB): domain Bacteria; phylum Planctomycetota; class UBA8108; order UBA1146; family UBA1146; genus QNYK01. The sequence continues at coordinate 522 of CAVOEM010000077.1, forward strand.
TATTTTCAAGGCTCCACACGGGATGCATCGTGTCGATCCACTTCCCGCCATCGTCAGCGCCTTGGCCATCGGCTTGTGCTCGATCGCTCTCGCCCTTCAGGGGTCAAGCACCTCGCGCAAGGTTCTGGTGCTTCTGCTGTGGGGCTGTGTTCTCCTTGCGCTGGTCGGTAGCCTGGTACTCCTCCTCGCCGTGGTGGCCAGTATGAGGACTGACTTCGAAGTCGTCGCCGTTTGGGAAACCGTGACCCCCATCGCTCTGGCGGCGGGACTCGGATCCATCGCTGCGTGCATCGCCAACAAGGAGGATCCGCCAGCTGCTCCCTGAACCGCAACAGGATCTTGACCGTAGCCATCTGAGTCGCTTCAGTTCCTGAACTGCGGCACTGCCGATGCGAGGGTCTACTCTGTTGAATTTCCAGAATCGACGGGGGTCGCTAGCAAGAGTTCCTTTCAGAGCACGTCACGTAGGAGGAATCTGGGCCGGCCCTGGGATTCTCTATCGCTCCGGTGAGAAGGGTGCGGTGGGATCCCGCAGCATTGCCGATTCCAGCAGGATATTCCCTTCCTCACATACTTTTAGAATGCCGTCGATAAAACAAATGTCACCGGGCTTCTTGCTTTGTGCCATCGCGGGTAAACGGCTGAAATCGCAACGGATTCCGTTTCCAAGATGGATCCATCCGGCTTGCGGGTCGCTGACATCGGTCCGGGTCACGGTTCCTTTGATGGTGATTTTCTTGCCCAGATATTTCTGTCCTAGTGCTGCCACATCCTTTTCCAGAAACTGCGCTGCAGGCTGCCCATAGTCCATCTTCAACGCCTGGCACCCGACACTCAGGCTGACCAGGATCAAGATTGACATCTTCAGGAGTGTGCTTTTCACTGAGAGATCCTTTCGTGGAGTTCCCTGGTAGAAGGGCTGGAATCCACTCTATCGGAGTCCTACTCGATGACAACGAGGAGTCGATAGGATCTCGGCTCACTCCAACGACTTGTCGAGAAGCCGTTGATAAGCCTTTGTTCCCACCAGCATCTTGTTTTTCTTGGCGTAGTCGATCGCCATCTTGCCGTCCTTGTTGCGGGCGAGGGGATCGGCGCCCTTGTCGAGGAGTGCCTGAACGATCTCGGGGCTGGAGGAGAACTGAGCGGTGTACATCAGCGGGGTCATGCCGAGTGGATCGGCGACATCCAGCCCAGCGCCGCTGTCGATGAGCAGCTTCACGATCTCGGGGGGCGAGGAGTTGCCGGTGGCGAAAAGCAGCGGCGTCATGCCGAGCGGATCACTGGCATCCAGTTCAGCGCCGCTGTCGATGAGTAACTTCACGATCTCGGCGCTGGTGGAGTGCGCTGCGGCGACGATCAGCGGCGTCATGTCGAACTTGTTTCTGGCTTCCAGTTCAGCGCCGTAGTCGATGAGCAACTTGACGATCTCGGGGGTCGAGGAGTAGGCTGCGGCTTGCATCAGCGGGGTCGAGTCGGCACTGGAGGATGGGTCTCTGGCGAGCATCTGCGGGATCTTGTCGTCGTTGTTGTTGGCGTTGTTGCCCCTGGCTTCCAGTTCAGCGCCCTCATCCAGGAGAACTTTTACGATCTCGGGGCTGGTGGAGTGACGGGCGGCGATCATCAACGGGGTCGCGCCGGCGTTGCTCCTGGCTTCCAGTTCAGCGCCGCCGTCGATGAACCGCTTCACGATCTCGGCGCTGGAGGAGTGTGCTGCGGCCAACATCAGCGGTGTTCTGCTCGAGCCGTCGTCAATCCTGGCTTCCAGATCAGCGCCCTTGTCGATGAGCAGCGTTGCGATCTCGGCGCTGGAGGAGTAACGAGCGGTGTACATCAGCGGAGTCATCCCCTTGTTGTTCTTGACCTCGACCCGGGCACCCCTGTCGAGGAGCATCTGAACGATCTCGGGTTCTGAGGATCGCGCCGAGGCAAAATGGAGCGGCGTCATATCAATATTACTGCTGGTCTGGACATCGGCGCCCTTGTCGAGAAGCAGCTGAACGATTTCTGGCATGTAGGAATGTTGTACCGCGAACATCAACGGGGTCATGCCGCCCTTGTTTCGGTCGACGATCTGGGCACCGTGATCGAGCAGCATCTGAACGATCTCGATGGTCCTGGAATGTGCGACGGAGTACATCAATGCGGTCCCGCCCCCGTCGCTTCTGTTGTCGATCCTGGCGCCCCTGTCGAGCAGTAATTGAACCATCTCTGGAATATGGGATCGTGCTGCGGCAGCCATCAGCGGGGTCCCACCATCCGGGCCTCTGGCATCGATCTGGGCACCCCTGTCGAGCAGGTACTCTGCGATCTTCGGGTTTGAAGAGCGTTGAGCGGCAAACCACAGCGGCGTCAAACTGTTCTTGTTCCTCGCATCGATCACCGCACCCTCATCGACCAGCTGCTGGACCAGGGCTAAATTGTGAGTGCTGGCGGCGATGTGCAGTGGAGTGTCGTTGAAGCGGTTGGGTTCCTGAGCTTCAGTGGTGGCGACGAGGAATAGCATTGCCAGTAAGCAGGTCTGGGCTCGATCGAAAATTCGACTCTCGCTCTCTGGTTTCATGATGGCAGTGGTCGCTGGATTTTATTCGAGTAGCCGATGGAGATGAACCAGGGTGCTGCAGTATAAGCACAGCCCTGGGGCCCTTTGCCCGAGTCAGAGGTGGTGCAGATCTGGTCAGCAGTGTAGGGCGTGACCGAATCCGCTACTGGGCACCTTCCTATAACCCATGGAGGACCGGATATGGTCCTGTGGAGGCTCTAGTCACCACTATCGGAACGGTCCTTTGAGGTCGAACTCCACGATCTGGTGGAGGGCGGGCAAACCCTGATTTGGAGCCACTTCCTGGACCCGTTTGGTAGGAAGTCGCACGGTTGCGGTATAAACTTGATCACTGGGTCCTCAGTGGTAAGGGAGTAATGATGAACAGTCCCAGTAGTTTTGTTCGGCGGCACGGAGGATTACTCTTCGCAGCGCTGCTTCTATCCGGGTGCTCTTCGGAGGTGCCCGGTCCAGCCGCATCTACCGTGACTGAATCGGTGGAGACTCCCCAGAAGCAGGTCAGATCCATGACCTTTGGCATCGTCCCGCAGCAATCGGCGAGCAAACTTGCTCGATTGTGGATTCCCATCATGGAGCAACTGAGCCAAGAGGTCGGCGTTCAACTGGTATTTCAGACTGCACGCGATATCCCTGAGTTCGAAAAGAACTGCAGGGATGGGAAATATGACATCGCTTACATGAATCCGTTTCATTACACCCAGTTTCATGAGGATCCAGGCTACGTTGCGGTGGGCAAACAAAAGGGCAAGAAGATTCAGGGGATCCTGGTCGCTCGAAAAGATCTGGAGACCGATGAGCAGTTGAAGGCTCTCCACGGCCAGACTCTGGCGTTCCCCGCACCAGATGCGTTTGCAGCGACAAAACTGCCCGCCAAGGACCTGGAAAATAAGAAGATCGAATTCTCGCGGAAGTACGTGTCTTCCCATGATTCGGTCTACCGCAGTGTCGCCCAGGGGCTCTACATCGCAGGTGGGGGGATCGTTCGAACTTTCAAGAATGTGGACAAGGTTGTTTCCGACCAACTCCACATCATTCACAGGACAGCCAAGTACACTCCACATGCTTTCGCGGTCCATCCTTCCGTCGACGAGGAGACTCGAAATCGGCTCGCAGCGGCTTTGATTGGCCTCGAAAACTCCGAGATTGGCCTTCAATTGCTGGAAAGCATCAAGTTTGCCGGTATCGAGTCCGCAGTGAACGAGGATTGGAAAGATGTACGAGATCTGAACCTGACACCGAGCGAATTGAGTGACTGATTGAGTTCCTTACCAGTGCTTGAAAGAGTGTGATATGTCTTTCCGTCTCAAGACCGTTCTTGGGATTGCCGCTATCGAGGGCTTCTTGCTCTTGCTGCTCGTCTGGAGCAGTAGTCAAACCCTTGAGGATTCAACCCGGAAAGAACTGGAGAAGCGCGGAAAGACAGCGCTTGAATTACTGGCGACCACTGCCAAGACTCCGATTCTTGAGCACGATCTGGCCACTCTCGTCGAGTTCGTCAACTCCGTGGTGACCAATGAAGGATTTGTGTACGCTCGCATCCTTGGTCGTGATGGCATCGAACTCGCATCCGCGGGCGATCCACAGATCTTATCCGTGGCCAGGAAAGTGGACCTGAATCCAGAAGATGTCGATGATGGCATCTACGATTTGAGAAGAGAACTGCCGGAGTCCAATCAGGTGCTCGGAGTGATCGAATTGGGCATCTCCACCGATGAACTGGACAGACTTCAAAAGGAATCTCTACAGCGGCTCGGCTTCATCGCTCTGGTCGAGATGATCCTGGTGGCGCTTTTTTCGTTGGCTCTAGGGAATTATCTGACGGGTGAATTGGCAAGACTCGAAACCGCAGCTCGTACCGTTGCGGATGGCGATCTGGGCCACCAGGTGGAGGTCACCGGCACCGACGAAATCGCTCGAACCATCCGTAGTTTCAATGACATGTCTCGTCGGGTTCAGGGTTCCTACCAGGAACTGGAGCAGAGTGAACTGCTGTACCGTTCCAGCCAGCAACGCCTCGATGGGCTGGTAGCCTCGCTGCTGGAAGGTGTTTGCCTGCTCGATGATCAGCAACGAATACGGTTCATCAACCCGGCGGCAAGAGACCACCTGTTGAAACTGGGTAATTCGAGTGTCGAGATTGGAGCATCGGTGCAGTTCCCCGATCTGAAGCGGGAGCAGGTGCTCGTCGACACCGGATTGGCAGCCTTCGAACTGACCACCACCTTGAATGACATCCCACAGATCTTCGAATTGACATCTCGCCTGGTTCCAAACCAGCAGGATAACGAGAAGGAGTATGTGGTGGTGATGCGAGATGTCACCGATCTTCGCAAATCGCAGAAGGCTCTCCAGGAACATCAACAGATGACCACGGTTGGACTACTGGCTGCCGGAATCGCTCACGATTTCAATAACATTCTCACCGTGATCCTTGGGTACAGCGAACTCACCTTGAAGTCTGAAGAACTACCGGATGCGGTGCGCGAGTACTCCAATCGAATTCTGCAGCAGGGCGAGCGAGCAGCCCAGTTGGTCCGGCAGATCCTCGATTTCAGCAGGAAGGTGGAAGCGGAGAGTGAGCGAATCGATCTCTCGGAGTTCATTCCCGAGACGGTCCAGATGCTCCATAGCGCTGTGCCCAGTTCGATAGAGGTCAAGCAGCAATTCCATGACGGAGCGGCTCACGTCGAGTTCAATCCGACCAAGCTCCAGCAAGTGCTGGCTAATTTGCTTCTCAACGCGGTCGATGCCTTGCCCGATGGTGGCACGATCTCCTTCCGTACGGATCTTCTGAAGATGGATGAGGGAGATACGCAGTGGGGTGAGTTGGCCGCAGGAGATTGGGTCAGACTCAGAGTCGAAGATGATGGGATCGGGATCCCTCGTGGAATGATCGATAGGATTTTTGATCCATTCTTTACCACCAAACCGGTCGGAAAGGGTACTGGCCTGGGACTGTCCCAGGTTTACGGCCTGGTAAAGAACCATGATGGACTGGTGAATGTTGAAAGCACGCAGGGGGTTGGCACCACCTTCACGATTCTCTTCCCCGCATGTGAGACTGAATCTTTGGTCTCACGTCAGGAAATGCAGAAGGTCACTCGAGATGCCTTGAGAACCGGTCCAAAAACCATCTTGCTGGTGGAGGATCAACCCGAGGTGTTGAATGCTCTCGAGTTCATACTCCACTCACTGGGCTTTCAAGTCCTTTCTGCCATCGATGGAGAGAAGGCGGTTGAAGTCATCCAGAAGCGAGGCGATGAGATTGATGCGGTTCTTTCCGATATCGTGATGCCAAACCTCAGAGGAGATCAACTGGTCGGGGAACTGCTCAAGTTGGGTTTTGACAAGCCTATTTTTCTGATGTCTGGCTACTTTCCCAACGAGATCAACCTGGAGGACTTCAGCGGATCCATCGCTGGGTTCCTGCAAAAGCCAATTCGTACCGCGGAACTCAAGAAAATGCTTTCTGGCTTGCTGGATGAGGATCCCACGGAGAGCTGATTCGAAAACCTGGGGAGTTCCTTGCCGGTGGTTTTCGCAGGTCAATTTTCTGACCCGCTGAGGCGTGGCTACACAGTTCAAATGAAGTGGCAGGATGCTCAAATCCCGCCTGCATGGAGAAACACAGATGCATGGAATCTGGCTGGCGGATGGCCAAACGACCCTTCGCGGAGATCTTCCCCGGGCTGAATTGCCCGCCGATGAAGTCCGCATACGCCCGACCCTGATGGGGGTGTGCCGTACCGATCTGGAGTTGATGGCGGGGTACTACCCCTTCACTGGAGTTCTGGGTCATGAGTTCGTTGGCATCGTCGAGGAGGGACCCACCGAGTGGCTCGGACAGAGGGTCGTGGGCGAGATCAACGCGATCTGTGGCCGGTGCCACTCGTGCCAATCGGGCCGCGGGAACCATTGTCTGGAGCGCACCGTCCTCGGCATCGTCGGGCGCGACGGTTGCTTTGCCGAATCCTTCCTGTTGCCACAACGCAACCTCTCGGTCGTTCCCGATGGGGTATTGGATGAGTGCGCAGTCTTCACCGAACCGCTGGCAGCGGCGATGCGGATCCCCGAGCAGGTCGATCTGTGTCCTGGCGATCGTTGCCTGGTGGTGGGCGATGGGCGACTGGGGCAATTGGTCGCCAGGGTTCTGGCTCGAAGGCATCTCACGCCGATGGTACTGGGGCGCCACGAGCGGAAATTGTCTCTGCTGGAGAAGTATCCGATCGAGTCGACCACCGATGAGGCGAAGATCGAGGCGGGTGGATTCGATGTGGCGATCGAGTGCACCGGGAATGCTTCGGGATTTGAGACTGCACGGCGAGCTTTGCGACCGCTGGGGACGCTGGTGATGAAGAGTACCTATGCGGGACAACTCCACTGCGATGCCTCGGCGCTGGTGGTCGATGAGATCCAGTTGGTCGGTTCTCGCTGCGGTCCCTTCGCTCCAGCGCTCGCCGCACTCTCCGATGGCAGCATCGATCCTCGCGACCTGATCGACGATGAGTTCACGCTGGAAGATGGACTTGCGGGGCTCCGCCGAGGGGCCGAACCTGGAGTGCTAAAGGTCCTCCTGCGTCCTTCTTGAGGCGACTGTCGTATTTATAGGCCTTAGTCATACTCCCTGCGGTTCGATTCACAGTGGACCCGCCGGAGGATTCCATCGGATGCTTCTACGGAGAGATTCTCTGGAGGGAGTACGCCATGAAAATTCGTCCCTGGAAACGCCTGGATGACCCGACCGCTACCTCACCGAGTCGCGTGCTCGAACTGTGGGAAGTGACGTTGCAAGATGGTGAGAGCACTCCACTTCTGCAACACGCAACGCAGGAGGAGATGGTGATCTCCCTCGAGGGACGTGGGCTGGTTCAACTGAGAGAGAAACAGGTCGATCTGACTCCCGGCAATGCCGTGGTGGTTCCCGCCGGTACCCCTCACTCCATCCTCAATCGCTCCGGTTTGCCGCTACGGGGCCTGACGGTGGCGATCCATCGGCCGAGCCTGGTCGCCAATCAAGCCACTGAAAAGATCACCGCAGGGGAACTGGAACGTTTGATCGACTGTATTCCCGATCAGATCGATCGTCCGACCAGTCTCCAGTTCATCATCCAATTGTTCGAGACGGCAGGACAACTGTCGGAACAGATCGATGATGCCATCGGTCTCGACACCGAGACTGGATTACGGACCCTCGAGGCGATCGAGGAGCAGGTGATGGACGCGGTGCTGCGCATCGCGCACTCCTATGGGGGCGGTTCCAACCTGTTCCCGCGCCGCTTCTAGGCCTCCTGGCTTCGAGGTCGATCGAGGACTGACGGAAGCCACCCCCCACACCCGATCGTAGCGGTGTCCGTATTTGGGCCCGAGATCCCCTTTATTGGCCCAAACCACCCGATACGCTGCTTTGACAGCGCACCTTCGTCGGTGCAGAATGGGGCCGGATCCGGTGTCCCCGGGATCCACCCGTAATCCTCGGCGGCCTTCTCGGAGATACCCCACCGGTGGTGGAGGTTTCCCGAAGGAATCGATCCCGCGAACCGTTGTGTCGCCTGTCCGGCGATATCTCGGGGTACCGGTAGTCCTGGTCACGGTAGACCTGTGTGGGTGGAGTGGTTGGATTCCTGCAAGGGAACCCTCTTTGGTGATTCTTCTGGTGAAGTGGATACATTCTTTGATGCGAGTGACCGCCTGGCCGTACTCCTTTTCGAAAGCGAGCGGCACTCCTGCGGGAGTGAAGCCGGTGAGAAGAGAGAGGAAGCGCACCATCTCCGGTGCCATCACCCTGCTACTGTTCGCCATCCTTGCTCATGGGGTGGTCGGCTGTTCCGCATCGTCCGATCGATCGGTGTCCTCTTTCGCATCTTCGAGGGCATCGTCTGGAGTCACCTCGGGATCCTCCAGAGCCGCTCATATTTCTCCAGCGCAACATGCCAGGGCTCAGGTGCAATGGCTTCGAGCTCGTTCTGGTCAATTGTCCGACCAGCAACTTTACCTGCTCCAGCAAATCCCCTGGAACTCCGGTTCGGCAGTGGATCAGGCGCGACAGAGAATGCTCCAGCGGGGGCGAGACGGAGCTTCGGTCGAACAAGAGTACGGTAGCCAGAGAATCCTTGGGAGACCACGAGTGATGGACTCCGCACGCGATCAACTTCGAACCAGAGAAACTCGAACGGAAGAAAATCGAACGGAACAAAATCGAACGGAAGAAACTCGAACGGAACAAAATCGAACAGGTAATCCCGCTGAAGAGGCAGGGGCCTCTTGAATCGGTAAACGGAACTGATGGATATGAAACGTACCACTGGCGATAAAAATTCCAGGGGGAATGACGCCCACCGGTGATCGCCGGAACCAGGGCGAGGATGGAGGAACGAGATGGTAGACAAACCGAGAAAAGCACGCGCTTCCGCAACCAAGAAGTCCGCAGCAGTAGCGGAGTCTTCTCTGACCGATTCGCTGAAGGGCCTCGATGCGCAGCGCAAGCAAGCGCTCGATTTTGCCCTACAGCAGATTCACAAGAAATGTGGTCAGGGAGCGATCATGATGCTCGGGGATCAGGAGTCGAGAAGAGTCGACGTGATCCCGACCGGATCACTGTCCCTCGACAAGGCGCTGGGAATCGGTGGGTTGCCCCGTTCCCGTGTGGTCGAGGTGTACGGGCCGGAGTCCTCCGGGAAAACCACGCTGACCCTGCACGCCATCGCCAATGCTCAGAAAAATGGTGGTGTGGCGGCGTTCATCGATGCCGAGCATGCGCTCGATCCCACCTATGCAGAGAAACTCGGAGTCGATCTCGATAACTTGCTGGTTTCACAGCCCGATAGCGGCGAGCAGGCTCTCGAGATCGCCGAGATGCTGGTGGCCTCGAGCGCGGTGGATATCGTAGTCATCGATTCAGTAGCCGCGCTGGTTCCACGTGCCGAGTTGGAAGGATCGATGGGAGATGTTCATGTCGGTTTGCAGGCGCGCTTGATGAGTCAGGCGTTGCGCAAGTTGACCGGAGTCATCCACCGTTCCAAAACCACGGTGGTCTTCATCAACCAGATTCGTGAAAAGATCGGTGTCATGTTTGGCAGCCCTGAGACCACCTCCGGTGGAAGGGCGTTGAAGTTCTACTCGTCGGTTCGTCTCGATATCCGCAGGATTGGCTCCATCAAGACCGATGGCGATATCAGTGGGAACAGAACCGTAGTCAAGGTCGTCAAGAACAAGATGGCCCCGCCCTTCCGCAGGGCCGAATTTGATATCGTGTTCAACGTGGGGATCTCGTACCACGGAGAACTGGTCGATCTCGGGGTGGAAGAAGGTCTGGTGAGTCGAGCGGGAACCTGGTACTCGATAGGCAAGGAGCGGATCGGTCAGGGTCGAGAGCGAGCAGTCCAGTTCCTGCGTGATCATCCGGAACTCGCAAACCGCCTCGACACCGAACTTCGTCAACGATTTTTCGGGGATGGCCCGGCGGCGGCGACAACTCCGTTTGCTACCATCGACACCGCCGATACCGCCGATACCGCAGATACTGCCGATCCGGTCGATACCGCTGATCCGGTCGAAGCCTAGAGGCGGTGGTGCGGAACGAGTGCACTGGAGAGTTTCGGATGCGTCGTCTTGACGCATGACATGGAGTGGAACGAGGAGTAGGGAAAGGGAAACGATGTTTCCAACCAAGAGCATCGCTCTGAAGACATCGAATGTACGACAGGCGCTGGATTCTGCGAATTTAGATTCTGTGAATTCAGTATCGGTGAATTCAGAGTCTTCAACAAATGTGATTTCGATTCCTGTTCAGGCCAATGGCCGTGAACGTGGCACGATGTTGCTGATTGCGCTGGCGGTCCTGACTCTGCTCTCCATCATCGCGGTGACCTTTGTCGCCCTGATGCGCCTGGAGTTGAAGGCGACGGAAAATTTCCGCGATCAAAACAAGGCGTACCTGCTCTCATCCTCGGCGGAGTCCGAGGTGATCTCGATGCTTCGAAGCCGACCCTTCTGGGAGGGGCACGTGCGGAACGATCGCTCTCGCTCTCCCTGGATTTACGGAATCACCGGAGGGGATGGTCGTTCACGAATCGGTGGAGTACTGGACCTGCGTGAAGCGGAGCCGGATGAAACATCCCTCGGAGATCAACTGACTCGTGGCTCATACCCAGGAGTTTCCGGAAGTAAGGACGGCAAGGATCGTTTTCGAATCAAACTGATCGACACTTCCTCTCAGATATATCTCAATGGTGAGCAGGATACGCTGGCGCAGATGTTGACCAACCTGGGGATGGCTCTCAAGTCGGATGTCCGTTACGGAGTGAATCCGCTGTGGAGTGGCCCCAAGGAGTCGGGAAAGCAACTCAACGGCGAAGAGTTAATTATCTTTCGCAATCGACTACCCGGTGGCAAGTTCTCCACCAAGTCGGAGCTGTCCGCTCTGATCGGTCGCGAGAACATGTTGCTGCTGGCGGACTTCGTGACCGCTCATGCCTGGGTCAATCCATATACCCAGAGGTCTGGAGCCGGTCGTGAAGTGATCAATCGAGTGGGGGGGCAGTCGAACAATGGTGGCACTGCCGGAACCACCGGAGTGAATCGCAGCTTGCCGCGGGATCCACGCAATCAGCAGGTGACCGGGGCTGCCCAGGTCGTGGGGGAGCCACGAGCCCCCATCAACATCAATACCGCATCGGAACCGGTCCTGATCGCCACTTTGATGGGCGTGGGAGGGCGTCGTGCGTTTCCTTACATGAGTATCAACTCCCAGTCGCTGGAGAGCGGTAATCAGGGGGCGATCGATTTTGGCGGAGGAACCCTGGCCCCGGTCAAGGAAGAACTCACGCTGCAACAGACGCCAGTCTGGGTCTACTCTCAGCCACTGACAGTAGATGTGGCTCGCAAAATCGCACTTTCCATCATCTCCCAGCGCAAGATCAGGGCTTTCAAGAGTTGGGTGGCTCCCCTCGGGAGTGGTGACATAGGATTCGAAGACT
>CAVOEM010000078.1:0-12027 GCA_963694575.1 Planctomycetes bacterium UBA1146
TCTCCTGCGACCAGATCTTTGATTCCGCCAAATCTGGGGTGGGTCACCACTGCCAGGCCGTCAGATCCGAGTCCCTGTCCATCTGGAATCGATCCGACATCGACTCCTGGTGGTGTAGGAGGGACGAAGCGGTCGCAACTCGCGAGCGTCAGCAGCGCTGCAAGAATAGGGATAAAGGGAGAAAGGAATCGCATTTCAGAAGTTGTACTCCAGTTGTAATGATGTGAACCAAGCAGGATCTGCGGATGTCCCGAATGCGGATCCGGGCATGAAGTATCCGACCTCGAAATCAAGATCGTAGTCCTCCCACAGTTCGGCGAATCCGAGGACCAGATCCAGTTCGCTCCCCAGTTGCCGATGAAGGCCATCCGGTGACATCCGAAGTCTTGAGCGCCGGATCTCGGTGGAGGCTTCTACCTGATTGTAACTGTGAAAGATCAGATCAATCGATGAGTTCGCCGCGGGAAGGAGTCCTGCCCCGATAGTCAATACAGAGAGATTGGACAGTTCAGGCCTCATCAGGACTCCGAGATAGCGATAGGAGGCGACTCCGAAGTATCTCAGGTTGTTATCCTGGTATCCGGTCTGGCGAAAGTTCTGATCGGTGCCATCGGTAGGATCATCATCCCCTGATCCCCACGCCCATCCTCCGTAGAGGTAAGGCTCCATCGGTAGATCCTCGAACTGGCGAGCGACAGACGCATCGATGCCGAAGGCGGACAACTTGTCATACCCACTGACACCGTCGACATAGGCACCGTCGACCCACCAGCGAAGATCGCCCCCCATCTTGCGACCGTGGGACTGGAATCCGATGAAGAAGGGGGACTCGTTGAGGATGGCCGAGGGATCGGCATAGTCGATTCCTTGTCGATCCTGGACGATGTCGATGATGTAGATGGATGCATGGGTGCGGCTTTCAGGGCGCCAGGTTCCGACCAGCATCCGATTCTGACGATCGATCACCTCGGTCGGGGGAGAGCCCAACAGCGTCGACCACGATGCCTCGATGGAGTAGGGGCCTTCCTCCCATTCTAAGCGGATGCCGTCGAGAGAGGTGTCGTAAAACCACTCCCTGCCCTCGTCGAAATCCATTCTCCCCAGCTGGACAGAAATCGGTTGACCCTGATAAAGGTCTTGCTGGAAGAAGTATGCCTCTTCGATGGCAAATTCCTGGTCTGGCGCCACATCGAGTCCGTCCTCTTCGATGATGTCGGTCGATTTCCAGCGGCCCTTGGCAAATAGAAAACTCTGCCGATTCTGATTCCAGGTCGCCTCGACACTGGCACTCCATTTATGATCAGTGCGGTCTCCAGTGATCAGTTCATCCAGGTCTTGATTGGTTCTCGTCTCCTGCGTGTACTTGATCCGTCCACCGAGAGTGAGACGTCCATCGAGCCACTGGATCGAGCCGGTGGGACGTTCATCATCCCACTGGATCCTCCTCTGAGCTGATTTCTTGAAGATGCCACCGGGAATCTCGGTGGAGGGACCGATCCGGCAGCGGATTCCATGGACCACCAGCACAGCGACCCCATCCTCATCTCTCTCCTCAGCCTCGACATGACCCTCCAGTTCGAGAAGGCCTGCCTTCTTTGCTTCCGGAGAGGTTTGAACCTCGATCTCGATCGCCAGGAACTTCAAAGGAGCCGAGAACTCCCCTTCAATCTCGACGCGCCAGCCTTGCTGGAGATCCTCCAGTTGATGGGATTTGGAGTCATCTTCGGAATCATCAAAGTCAGTGATCTCATCGATCAGGATCGTGTAGGGACCGACGGAAAAGGTCCCTTCGTCTACCTGGATCGAATCGATGAATCCTTTGATCTCGAGAAATTCATCTGCCTCTTCCTGGACCAGTTTCACCGCTTCCAGGTATTGACCATCCCACCGGCCATCGATCTCCACTCGAGTGCCCACCGGGAAATTGCCGGTTCCAGTTTCCTGCGAGAGTCCGTTCGTTGCGAACAGGAAGAAGGCCAGAAAAACCGAGAGTTTTGCGATCATTCGAGTAACCCCTTCCATTCACCGCGGTCGTCCAGAAGGTCGCGAAGGCTATCGAGAAGAGTGCGAATGGAACCATCGAAGCGATTTCTTCTGCTGTAGATCAGGGCTAATCGGCACAGCGTGGCTGCAGTCCAACCTCTCAGATGAGTTCCAGACACGCCTCGTTCCCGGGCGTCGGAAGCGAGTAACGTTGCAATCTGCTGCCATGGGATCGGCATTCCCTGCAATGCTCGTAGTCGGCAGTGAGCGATGATGTTCCCGGGATCCAGCGCCGGGTGGGCTCGGGCGAGAAGATCGAGGTCGATGAGAGAGTTGGTGGTGGCGGAGGTGAGTAATTGCTTGTCGTGAAGATCCCGATGAGAGAGGGAGCGTTCCACATCCTCAAGATCACGAAGACCATCGATGGTTCGTCCCACGAGGTCTTTCGCAGCCGGATGTGGGGTATTGAGGATTCGGTGAAACACCTCACTGCGAGTTTGAAGGATGGAAATCTCGTCTTCCACCGAGTGCTCGGGCAGGCTCTCGGAGGACTTTGAATTGGCCAGCCATGCGAGGACATCCTGGAGGAAATCCAGATGTCCGGGGCTCCAGTTTCCGTTGGCCCATTGCTCGTGAAGACTGAATCCCGGTTGGGCGGAGGTGATGAGGACCTTTGCTGACGGATTCCAGTCCAGGATGGTTGGAATCTGTAAAGAAATGAATGGCGATGAGGTGGCCAGATGCTCCCACCGTTGGATGGTTTGCCGATCCTTGCGGAAGATCTTTGCATACGAAGTGACATTATTGTGGATGAGTTTGAAGATGGCACGGCTGCCCACTCGCCAGGCGAGTAACTGAATCGTGTACCCCGCTGAGATCCAGTCTGCGCAGGAAGTCGCTATCGCGGGCAGCCTTTTGTCCTGCATTGCATTTAACTTCTGCAACGACCCTTCTTCATCCAGGTGATGCCAGTGGACTGCAGGATGCGATTTTTCCCCGGCCAGGCAGTACCAGCCTCCCGACCTGGCTTCTTCTACTCTCAGCCAGTTCTCTTGCTTGCCGAGGGCGCTGGAGATTGGATCGATCAGTTTATTCGTCCACCTCATAGTTCTTCTCCCGTCAGGCACTCATGGCATTCTTCTAGCGACGAGTTGAGTTTTTCTTGCCAGGAAGAATCCAGAGTTCGCAGCGGTTCGGAAGCTCGTCGGAGAATCGCCAGGGCTCTACCGACCCTCAAGACTTTGGGCGACAATTCAACGGAGCATTGGGATCGGTAACTTTCGAGGAAGGAACTGGATTGTTCTGGAGTGACGCCTCGCAGGCGCAAGTCCTCGAGCATCGATCCGATGTCCAGGCTGGCGTATCCTCGACCGGCTCGGTCAAAATCTAACAACACCGGTTGGCTCCCTTCGATCAGGAACTGGTCCAGATGCAGATCGCCGTGAAGCAGGCTGGATGGCAGGATGCAGAGGTTTGGAATCTGTCGGGTCAATTCTTGGCTGACCTCCTGGATCTGCTTGGAAGATTTCGGGAGTATCCGCTGCAGGTCATTGGCAATGACGACGACCTCGTCGTTGATCAACTGTGGAGGAACGTGGCCAGGTAATTCCAAGGGAATCGAGTGAAACTCTGCGATGGCGGATCCAAGGCTCTCGAGCTGGGAAGAGAGAGTACTGCTTGTAAGATCTACAGGATTACCCCCGTTCCATTCATGAGCGAAGAGGCATCCATTGGAAGCGGAGCCGAGGAAGGAAGGTGTCTTGAACCGTTCGCACAGTGCCGTGGCCTCGGAAATCTGCTTCGCTTGTATGATGGATCTGTGTGCGGTGCTCTTCTTTTCGACCTTGAGGTGAAGTCGTACCCGGATTTTGTGGTCCTCGATGAGGTGGCGAAACTTCAACTTTGCTCGAAGTACCGCTCTGCGGCCCGGCTTGTAGGCGAGCAGGTGGAATTTGGTCAACCTGCGCTGAAGCCGCCACTGATCAGGAGCCAATCCCTTCACCAGATCGAGTGCGAGCCGCCGGAACCGATCCGGTTCATAGAGACGTCTCAACTCGGGAATCTCTGGGTCGTTGGGGAAAGGGAGTCCGACGACTCCGGCAGCTTCATCGAGGAAGGTCATCCAGCCATCGGGAGAGGGAAGCGGCCTACGAGTCTTTTCCTTGTTGAAGACCGATTGCGCCCGGTCTTTATCATCATAGATCTGCAGCAACATACCCTGGGGAGGCATGTCGGCTTTCTCTCGCTGCTCTCCGATCAGAAAGACCCGGCAAGCATTAGGCTTCAGGCGAAGGTACTGAATCGACAGGTGAGGGTTCTCCAGCGGAAAGACCAGCCCAGCAGCAGCGAGACGATGCCAGAGATCTCCGGAGATCAGTTCTGAAAATCCAGCGGGAGCATCTGGGGGCAGAGGGAAGTGATTCATCTCTCTCCTCGATCTTTACTTTGATTGGTTTCCTCGGAGACGAGTCCTGCCTCCAGGCGGATGCAGCGATCGAATGAAACTGCCAGGTCTTGATCGTGTGTGATCAGGAGCAAGGTTTTCCCCTGAAGGAATCGAGGCAGTAGTTTTCTCAGTTCGACGGTGGTTTCCGGGTCTACTCCGGTGGTCGGTTCATCCAGAATGACGATCGGAGTGTCGCGTAGTATCGCACAGGCGAGCGATAGCCTTCTTCTCTCTCCTCCGGAGAGATCGCGACCCCCTTCAGCCAACTCCCGATCGAGTTGTTCTGGATGGTCGAGGAGGAACTGGCAACCAGTCCTGGATAGTGCAGCGATGATCTGGTCGTCGGATGCTTCGGGGCAATGAAAGAGTAGGTTATCTCGTACCGATCCAGACAGGATCAAACTGTCCTGCAGGACCACCGATATCTGATCCCTGAGACTGCGAATCGTCCAGTTTCGAATCGGTTGATCGTCGATGAGGATTTGACCTCTATCGGGTTCGTACAATCTCAGGAGCATGTTGCAGAGGGTGCTCTTGCCGGCACCATTAGGCCCGATGATGACGAGGTGCTGACCCGCTTCGATGGTGAGTTGTACCCCGTTGAGTGCCGGGGGGATTGTATCTTCTGCAGCGGCACTCTTCTGGTAATCAAAGTGCAACTGCTGGAATTCGATCTTCCCCTTGAGTGGGGGGGCGGGAACCGAACCGGGTGCATCCTTCTCTTCAGGTTCCAGTTCGAGGACCGCTGCGATTCTCTCGGCGCAGGCCGCCGCCTTGCCGATCTTGGCTGCCAGTCTAGATACTTTCCGAAGAGGCTTCTGGAGCGATCGGACATAGGAGATGAACACCAGCAAGATACCCGGTGTCATTCCTGAGACTTGATGGACACGCCACGCTCCGGCAAGTAACACGACAGAGAGTCCCCCGGCAAAGATCAATTCAGTCCAGCGAGAGAGGGATGCCTGTAACCGAGTACCGCGTACACCTTGGCGCAGGGAAGAGCGGTTCATCCGGGCGAAGCGTCGTGTCATCTCGTGTTCTCTACCCAGTGATTTGACCAGTTGAAGAGATGTCAGACCTTCTCCTGTGGTGAAGGCGATTTCGCCTTCGAACTCCCGTTGTTTCTTGGCCACCTTTGTAATCTTGCGGCTGAAGAATCGAGAAAGAGAAGTGACCAGGACCAGCACCAGAAGGGATATGGCAGCCAGTTCAGGATCGATCAGAAACATCATTGTTAAAGTTGCAATCGCCTGGAAGACTCGGCCAGAAATGTCGACCAGCTCAGTGGAGAGGACATCGCGCAGCATCGGAACATCACCGGTAATCCTGACCAGCAGGTCGCCCAGTTTTTGATCTCTATGAAATCTCAACGAAAGATGAAGTAGTTGAGAATAGAATCGTTTTCTCAACTTCATCACCATCCGTTGGCCAGCCATGGCACTGGTGACGGTTCTGAAGTAACCGAAAATTCCCTGCCCGATGGCAATCACGAGCACCGCTGCACTGACGACCCCGAGGAATGACAACGGTGCTTGTTGGGGCCAACCCTCAGGTATGAACATCAAGGTGGTTCCAGCTTGCGGCATCAGAATGCCATCGAACACATAACGAACGGGCCACGGAGCAATCAGAGTAAACAAGATCTCGATGAGCAGAGAGCCTCCGGAGAGAGCTAGCAGTGAGGACTGGGCACGGATCAGGTCACCGTGCTTGCCGGTGATGGTCCTCCAGTCCTTGAAACCTTTCTTTAGTGCTGTTTCAGGTTTCATGGCAGGGCCTTTATCTGCTCAAGAATCTCGGCGGCCCTGATCTTCCAGGTGGCATTTTCCAGAACCCATTGTCTCGCCCGCTGGCCTACTTCTTGAGCATGTTGTGGATTCTCGAGGAAGTGATGGATGCTGGTCGCCATCTGCTTGCTATCGCCGACGGGAATCAGAGCGCCGCGATCTTCAGCCAGAAGGTCGTGGATCTGTCCCGCTGCAGAAGCTACCACCGGCAATCCACAACAGAAGTATTCGAAGATCTTCAGTGGGGAGAACCAGAAGTCGTCCAGCTCTGGATAGGGGGCAACCGCCACGTCACAGCTGGCGAGCCAGTGATTCACATCGAGATGATGCAACTTACCCGGTGCATGGATTCGGTCCGTCAGTCCTGCTTGATTTGCTTGGTCGAGAAATTTGAGACGTTCTGGACCGTCACCGATGCAAACCAGGTGAGCCGACGAATTCAATTCCTTGACCAAGTACTGAAACGTATCGAGCAGTTGGTCGATTCCATGCCAGGGCCGAAAGGTGCTGGTGAATCCGATCAACTTGGTTTCTGGGCCGGGAAGTGCGGCCGGTCGATTTTCCACTTCCGGATGGAACAGTAGTTCGTCGACACCGTTGGGAACCACCACGACACCTGCTGAATGCAGTCTTTCGGAGATGACCCATTTCGCGATTTCTTCCGATACGCAGACGACGAGATCCGCTTCTCTCATGAGCAATCGGGAGATCCCATCGGCCAGAGATTCGTTCGCCATCTGTCTGAATCTCTTGGTTTCCAGAGGTAATGGGCTGTTGACTTCCAGGATAAAGGGGACACCTAGTTTTCGAGCCAGGTAGACACCTCCTGGATGCCACAAACTGTAACGCTCGTAAATGAAGTCTGGTTTTTCTATGACCGATTCGACCCGTGACAGGAACAGCCTATTCTCGCGATCTTCCAGGGATTTGTGCTTTCTCCGTGGAAGAACCGAGATGGGTCGGATGGGAATGCCGTCGAGGTCAGCACATTCTCCTCGAACCGTGTGAATGTCCCCGGTCAATCCATGGCGGTAAAACGCTCGGCAGAGGGAAGCGACATGAACCGATGCGCCCTTCCTTCCTGGAAGAGGAATCCCTGGGTCAGCACAGATGTAGGAAAAGCGTTTCATCAGATTGGCCTAGCAGTTCTTTGAAACACTACGTTCGAAATGACCCCGGAGTGTTGCAACATTGGTGGAAAGATCGAACAACTTCTGTGCTCGATTTCTCGCCGTTCCTTTGACCAGTTCACCGTTTTTGATCTTCAGGGTGATCCGTTCGATGGCGTCCGCGAGCGCTTGTGGATTGGCGGGTTCTACCAGCAATCCTGCATCTTCCCCGACGATCTCGGGGCAGCCAGTGAGAGTCGTGGTCACGATCGGTAGGTCAAGCGCCAGAGCTTCCAGGAGTACGGTGGGAAGTGCATCCATGTTTCCGTCTTTATCCGGCACGCACGCAAGGACCATCATTGCTGATTCTGCACAATGCTTCCTCACCTCTTCGATGGAGAGCCCTCCTGTGAAATGGACGCATTGATCCAGTTGCAACCGGTGGCTCATCTCCTGCAATTTCGTTTCTTCTTCACCATCACCAACGATGGTGGCCTTGAACTTGACCCCCTTGTTCTGAAGGATAGAAAGTGCCTGGAGCAGGTGGTCGAATCCTTTCTTGGGAACCAATCTGCCGACACTGATCATGTGGACCGGATCGGTTTCTGGTTCCCGGATCGAGGGCTCGAAGAAGTCGAGATTGATGCCGTTGTAGAGACGGATGATCTTGTCAGGGTCGACATCGGGTGTCTTCTCAATGATGTAGTTGCGGTTGAAGTCGCTCACGGTGATGGCGAAGGTGGAGAGGTCGACCAATTCCTTGAACAGGCGACGGTCCACCGTTTCTCTGAAGATATCCTTGGCGTGGCAAGTGAACGAAAATGGAATCTGATAGAGCAAGTTCACGAGCGCCGCCATGCGAGTCGAGATCGTCGCAAAATGAGCGTGGAAATGCTGCACTCCCAGAGACTTGGCCTGGGCTCCGATCAGCAATGCTCTGAGGAGCATGTCTAGATCCTTGGGGAAACGGTTCCTTCGGATGAACTCGACGGCCGTTTCCCATTGATTCAGTGGCGGAACCAGGCCCGGCTCGAGACTCCAGATCTTTGACCAGAGAGATTCAGGCTTTTCTCGTGGGATACATCGAACGGCCAGTTTGAGTTGGCTCAGGTTTCCATGAAAGCGACCGTCTCCGGGAGCCATCAAACTGAACACATCTACCTTGGCACCTTGGTGCTCCAGTTCGAGGACCTCATTGAGGATGAAGGTTTCCGAAAGCCGCGGAAACATCTTCAGGAGGTATGCAACGTGAATACTTGAATCAGGCTCCGATGAGATCTGATTTGCCATTGGGATGGGCCTTTCTCATTGAAATTACTTCTTTTCGAAGATGATCAATCCGTGTGAGGAAGTTGCCAATTCCATCCATGCTGAGACCACACTCCTCAGGGGATGGAGGTGGAGGGCCGGCAAGAGCTTCTTGGATTTCAGCAGAGAGCAATTCTGGAGTGAGGTTGTCTGGATGGAGGCATCGGACCAGGCCCTTCTCGGCAAACAGCGAGGCTCGGAGCCATTGCTCTTGTCGTGGGAAAACCCTGGGAATCACGATGACTGGTTTCTGGGTGGAGATCGCTTCCATCATGGCGTTGTATCCGCCCATGGTGACGATCAGATCCGCAGTCTCGAGGTGCTGTTCGAGGTGAGTTGTGAATCTGAGCACCTGGAGGTTCTTGTTTCTTCCGAAGCGACTGGCCAGATCTCTCGAATGAGAACGTGACAGGAAGGGGCCGGTGATCAGGGTGCCCTGAAGGTTTACCGGATGGAGCTCCAGCGCTTCGAGAAAGGTTGACCCTGTCGGGAATCCATCTTCTCCACCTCCGGAAACGCAAACCAGGCGGGGATCGGATTTGGACGATGAGAAGGAACTCTGAGCCTCGCCGGGGGACTGAGTAGATCGTACCGATCGGCGAAGATATCCGAGATAGTCGAGTCGTTCACAGGCGGAAGCACTCAGACCATAGAGTTTTCCCAGGTCGAACAGATTCTGGTTGCCGTAGACCCAGATGTGGTCATAGAGCGACTCGATCACCTGGTTGCAGCCATCTTTTTGCCACGCCGATCGAACCTGTGGACCTTCGTCGATGATGTCCCGCAATCCTATGGCGAGTTTAGTACCCCTCGATTTGAGGTCTGCCATCAAGGGAAGCAACTCACCTCTCAGACCGGTCGGGACATGGTCGACGATGAGCAGGTCAGGGTTATAGTCGAGAAGTGCTCGACTGAGAATCTGCCGTCTTCTGGCCAGCGTCTCGGTCAATGACATCTGTGGGTTCCGAGGGATGTACTTGCCGTTCAGATCCTTGGTGACAGTGTCGAGAGTGACGATTCGAGTATCGCGAGGCAAATTGAAGAAGAAGGCGCGAGAAGAGCCGGTGACGATGAGGATCTCGATATCTGTCAGGTGCTGCTGGGTCTTCTGTGCCAGTAGCAAGCAGCGACGAAAGTGTCCCAGCCCGTAACCGTCATGACTGTACATGGCGATCCTGAACTTGGAGGGGGACACGGTATCGATTCCGTCGCGTTGAGGTTGCAACTTACAGTTCCTCTCGGAGAATTAATGGCACTATCACGAACGGGGTTTGCAAATGACAAGCCATACAATGAGGATTGTATTCATTTAGTCACGATATGTCGATATCTCGCTGTAAGTCACTGAATAGTAATAACTTATCGTAGTTGGCGGTGGCCGAAATTATGGCTGTATATGACCGACCTGGTGGTATGCGGCCAGTGAGGAGAATGGAGATTTATAGGTGGCCAAATCTAGCCAGGCGACTGGCGGTGATTGGCCAGCGGCGTGAGGCCGTCGATCAGGAGGAGGAGAGTCCCCTTTTCTCGAGTTTGTGACGCAGGGCTCCACGGGTCAAACCCAGCAATCGAGCCACCATGGAAATGTTGCCATCGGTGTGGTCCAGCGCTTGCTCTAGCAGGTTCTTTTCGACCTCTTCGAGGGTGCAGGAACCGCTACTGAAGTCAAAGAGGAGCGACTTTGCCGGCAAGGGGATGCTCTGCTGCGAAGCGGCTGTCGACTTTTGATTGACCAGGTTCGGCATCGACACCTGCTTCCCTGTGGAAATCAGTACCAACCTCTCCAACGTGTGAGCCAGTTCCCGGATGTTCCCTGGCCAGCGATAGCGATTCAACTCTGCCCTCGCTTCGGGACCGAGCATCAACTCAGGTTTCCGGTACTTCTGCTGATAACGCAGGAGGAAGTGATCGATCAAGAGATTCAGATCCTCTCCACGGTCGCGCAATGGCGGGAGGAGTAAGGACACCACCTTCAGGCGATAGTATAGATCGGATCGAAAGTTACCTGCCTGGGCTTTCTTTTCCAGGTCCTGATTGGTCGCAGCGATGATGCGAACATCTGCATGATGTTCTCGAGTGCCGCCGACTCTTCGCACCTTTTTCGATTCCAGGACGTTCAGCAGTTTGGTCTGCATGTCCAGCGGCATATCACCGATCTCGTCGAGGAAAATGGTACCTCCCGAGGCCACCTCGAAGAGACCTTGCTTGGTCTTGGTGGCGCCGGTGAAGGCTCCTTTCTCATGACCAAACAATTCGCTCTCGATCAGCGGAATCGGTAATCCACTCATGTTGATCTGCAGGAAGGGCGCTCTCGATAGGCTCCCGGACTCATGGATGTAACGGGCCAGCAAATCCTTGCCGACTCCGGTTTCTCCACCGATCAGGATGGTGGGAAGTTCGGCGGCGCTATCCACCGGTATGCTAGAGATCTGCTCGATCACCGCCTTGGCTTCCTCCAGTTGAGGACACTCTCCAACGATCTGATGCTCTTCGGTCAGAGCGGAGGCGCGTTCGTTGACCTCCGCCAGTCGTCTCAGGTCGGCATTTCCCAGTTCTCTCTCGACCACCAGATGTAATTCCTCGAGGTCGAGAGGCTTCTCCAGGTAGTCGAGTGCGCCCTCTTTCATCGCCTCGACGGCGCTGTCGACCGATGCGTATGCGGTCACCATCAATACCGGGACTTCGGGCATTTCTTCGCGAATCTTGCGCAGTACTTCGAGCCCCGAGATATCCGGTAACTGGACATCGAGGATGGCCATGTCGATCGATCGAGTCTCGAGCAGCCGAAGTGCCTCAGCACCGGTTTCTGCGGGCAGAACAGTGTGTCCCCCTCGCCCCAACTCCAGAGTCAGTGACTGGAGGAGAGGTTGTTCATCATCGAGGATCAGGATATGAGCCATCGTGTGCCTTTCACTCGTCTTCCGCAGTACGGGTCAGTGGAATCCGGATGGACATGTGGGTGCCTTGCCCCGGAGAAGATACCACATCGATCCTGCCTCCGTGTCCGTGGATGATTCTTTGTGTCAGAGAGAGACCCAGACCGAGGCCACTCTTCTTGGTTGTGAAATAGGGAGTGAAGAGTTTGGATTGAATTTCCTCCGTCATCCCTGAGCCCTCGTCTCTCACCTCGATGTGGATCTCATCTGGAGCGGTAGAGGCTCTGAGGATGACGGTATCTCCCGGTGAGGAGGCCTCCACCGCATTGTTGAGCAGTACCAGGACTACCTGTTCCAGTCGTCGCAGGTCGAGATCGAGTTTCGGTAGGGAAGGGGAGATCTCCAGTTTCAGTTCGACCTTTAGTTTGGCGGAGAAGCCCTCCACTGCGGTAGCGATTCTCTTCAGATGAAGCGACAGGTCCTCCAGTGGCTTGCGATCGAGTTGGATCGGTTTCAGA
>CAVOEM010000079.1:0-12000 GCA_963694575.1 Planctomycetes bacterium UBA1146
AAATCAGTCCCGGCGTTGGAATCGCCTGCAGCAGCTCAACGCAGCAATTCTGCACACCCCAGCCGAGAGACGCAAGGAGCAGGCTTTCCGCTACCGAGGATCCAGCTTCTGTAGCTCGATCTTGCGGAACTCGGTCGGGTGGCTCTCTGCCTGCAGCGAGATGTAGCCCTCGCTGAGCATCTTCTGGGCTCCGGCGGCCATCAGTTTCTTGGCGTAGGAGTCGCGTTCATCGAGTTGCGGCTCGGTGTATTCGAGTACCGTCTTGCCGTCGATGATGTGTCTGACGATCTCATTGCCACGGACCTCGATCTCGACGGTGACCCACTGATCGCCGTGGTAGGTCTCCGACTTTGAATCGAGACAATGACGCGTGAGCAGTTTTCCGTCCATCACAACATTGGTACTGGGGGTGCACAGATTGGCGGTGGAGCGTTTACTTTCGCCGCCGGGGCCGCCGAGCAGTTGCACCTCGATGGAAGCGGGGAAGTCCTGCCCCTTCTCGATGCTCTCCGGTGACTGGCAGTGCAGCATCAGGCCGTTGTTACGAAACGCCCAGCCGGGACCACCGGGAACCTGCTCACCGACGAAGCGGTACTCGACCCGCAGCCGGTAGTGGGAGAAGGAATCCTTGTGGAAGATGTGGCCGAACTTGGCGTCGAAGCTGTCGTATTTGCTGTAGTCGACCTTCAGCACTCCATCTTCGACATGAAATGTGTCGAGATAGTTATCCCCCAGATCGTGTCCGGCGAACTTGATCTTCCAATCCTTCAGATCCTTGCCGTTGAAGAGGGAGATCCAGTCGCCGCTTGCCTTCGACGGGGCATCGTCTCGGGTGAAGAACATCAGATGCTGCCACGGCAGCTCATCGAACTGTTCAACGAGACTATACCCTGCCGGTAGGTACTCCTTGAGGATCTGCGCCTTGCTCATCTTGTGCAGCTTCTTGATCGGCACCTCGGGATCCTCACTGCGGAACTCGACCAGGGCGATGCGGCCATCGGGTTTCAGTGCCTTGCGCATCTTCGCCAGCATCGTCTCGGGGTCGCTGAACTCGTGGTAGACATCGACCAGCAGGATCAGATCGCAGGAGCCATCGGGGATCTTCGGATCGGCGACATCTCCGAGGATCAACTCGATGTTGTCGAGACCCGCCTCGCCACCGCGCTTCTCGAGCATGTCGAGCATCGGTTGCTGGATATCGACGGCCAGGATCTTGCCGGAGGCTCCGACTCGTTTGGCCAGCCGCAGGGCGTGATAACCGTTGCCGCAGCCGAGATCACAGACCGTTTGCCCCTCCTGTACGCCAAGAGCCTCCATCAGAACCGAGACCCGCTCCTCCTTCTCGCGCGTTTCCCTGAGCAGCCACTCGGCACCCTTCCAGTGCATCGTCTGGGCGATGGTGCGGCCCTTGAACTGCGGCTTCTCATCCTCTTGCGCGAGACCCTGGGAAGTCAGCGGGCCGAGTGACATCAGCATCGCGACCAGCATCCACATCGAGGCTCTGCTTCTGTTCATCGGGGGCACTCCTCATCGTATCTGTAAAGGGCCAGGGGAATCGTCTTGCAAACGGTAGGGTACCGGAGAGAGGGAGAGAGGTCACCTGGCCGGATGAGGCAGTAGGCCGAGGGCTGTGTCGATGGGTCGGGGATTGGCTGTGGGGCGGCCTGGGGTCCATCGTCAGCCGTACAAGGAGGCAGGCAGAGATACTTGGATCTACAACCTCGTACCTCTCGACATCGACGGCACCCCGGTGCCGAGACGCTGACGCTGCCGCCGGTCGATGACCGGCAGCAGTGTCAGTAGTCGATGGAATGTCGAAGCGACTCGAACAGCGTGGGGGGAGGGTTGGATGCCTATTCCCCCACGCTAGCTCGTCCCCTCCGCTCAGGGCCCGAAGGGGTCAAGGCGCCCATAGGCTTTCAGGTTGGACCAGTCCCGGCCGTCCATCTCGATGGCATCATCCTGGTTGCCACCACCAGGCCGCTGGGCCCCTACCACATCATTCAACTGGTCATCGTCGAGCTTCGTGACTTCCTGGCCGTCCTTATTGGCCTTCTTCTTATCATCCGTCATGTCGCCGCCTTTCGCAAAGAGAGAAAAAACCGTGCGGGGCACACGCCTCGCAACGCTTCTTTCATCCGGAACCCAAGGCCTTCCGGACCGAGCTCCTGAGATCAAAGGGAGGAGAGAAGTCACGCTGGCGCTGTTCAATTGGCTGTGTAGAATCCCGAAACGATCTCACGGCGAGGCCGCTGCCGGAATAGAGCAGCAGGACAGCGAAGAGTAGGAGCTGATTTGGGATTCTGCACCGTCATCAACTGCATCGATGGACGCACACAATTGCCGGTCATCCACCATCTCCAGCAGCGCTTCGGTGTCGAGCATGTCGATCTGGTGACGGAGGCGGGGCCGAACTTGATTCTCTGTGAGCAAGAAAATGAAACGACCGTTCAATCGATCCTCTCGCGAGTGCGGATCTCCATCGAGCATCACGCATCGGTCGCTGTTGCTGTCGCCGGACACCACGGCTGTGCCGGCAACCCCTCCACCCCCGAGGAACAGCTACTGCATATCCAGAAAGCGACCGAGTTCCTCACCAGAGAGCTGGCGGGGATGGAAGTTGTCGGCCTGTGGGTCGATGAAGAGTGGCAAGTTCACGAGGTTCCGTCACGCGGATCAGCCCCTGGATGGTGATCCACTGGTCTCGTCACAGACGTCCAACTGTGATCCACACAGAAGGCCACTCAGAAAACCATATTGTGATCGACTAGACGTGATCGACTAGCGGTGATCGGCTAGGCTGTGGAAACCAGAGCACGAGACTTCACCAGCGAGAGCACTCCTCCAATGCCGGAGAGTGCTGCGAAGAGAATCGCATACCTGGAAGCCGCAGGCACTGCTGGCTCCAGATCTGCTCCCCCGAGCATTGCACCAAAGGGGGATGAACTCTGCATCTGTTTCATCGCCTCGACATTGGCCACATTGGTATTGTATCGCTCCACCGCCACGAAGATGCTCACGACACAGATCACCGCACATACGCTGGCGGTGATATTCAACTACTTCTTGTTCATCGATCTCTCTTTCTCATCCAAATCTGGTTCCATCAGCGGCAACGGATCAACGAGATCTCGGTGCCGTTTCCTTCGAGGATCATGTGGTTCTCGTCGACGATGCGGATGCGGCCCTCGGCCTCGAGGGTACCGATCTCGGTCGCCACTGCGAGTCCGTCTCCCAGCAACGATGTGATCCGCGCCTGGCCCGTGAACTCTCGGCCATGCAGTTTCACCGTGTACTTCCCCGAGGGGAGAATCTTCAGTTCGATGTCGGCGAGGATGCTGTGCTCGAACTGGCAGCGGATCCGATCGACCCAGCTGGCCGCCGCCTCGACGGGAGCGATCGAAGTATCGCTCTTCCACGATCCGACGGCGCGCGTGTAGGTGTACTGGGCAGAGCAACCGATCGAGACGATCGGGACCAGCGTCAGCAAGGAGAGGAGTAGGGTGGTTCTGGCTGTCATGGTTGGTCCTTTCCTTCTGGAGGCGGTCAACGCCCTACCCTTCAATCCAGTTCCGCGGCGTTATCGGACACGGTGACCCCGGAAATTTTCGGGTCGATTTCGGCAAAATCGGGCGCATCCTGGTGATCCGCAGCTGTTTCCGTGGCTACCGTGCCTCGGTCAGGGACCGACCACCGGGAAGGGAACGGCCTCATCATGAACCTGAAGGACCACCGGAGCTTACGCACCGCGATGCTGTGTCTGCTCTATTTTGCCCAAGGCTTCCCCTGGGGATTCGTGATCTACGCGCTGATCGCCGTCTTCATCGAGGGTGGTTTCACCAGGGGAGAGACGGTGCTGATCTCCTCCGTTGCGATCTTGCCATGGAGTTTCAAGTTTCTCTGGGCACCTCTCATCGACTCGATCCGCTGGCCCTCGATGGGTCTACGTCGACCGTGGATTATTGTGGCCCAGTTCGGCATGGCGGTGACTCTGCTGGCCACCGACCGGATCGGAACCATCGGCCCCCTCACGCCCGAGGCCACCGTCAAAGTGTCGCCATGGATGTCATGGTTCTTTTCCTGGATCCCCGATTCAGATGTGACAGACGGAGCCACCTCCATCAGCGCCATCGTATTTGTCAGTGGTGTTTTCTTCCTGCACAACTGTTTCGCCTCACTGCAAGACGTCGCTACCGACGCACTGGCCGTCGATATCCTGGAAGAGGAAGAGCGCGGACGCGTTAACGGGTTCATGTGGGCATCCAAACTGTTTGGTACCGCAGTCGGCACCTACGGTGGCGCAGTGATGATCGAAAACTACGGCATGAACACCACCATCCAGGTCCAGGCGGCGATGGTTTTGGTGATCCTTGCGGCAGTGCTGATGGTGACCGAGAGACCAGGAGAGAAAAGAATCCCCTGGTCGAGGGGGGGAACCGGATCGAGACAAACCGCTGCACTTCGATCTCCGATTGTCGTGATGCAGGAACTATTCCGGGCACTGGCGCTGTGGACCACGGCCATCGCAGTGCTGGTGGCGATCCTCTACTCGGTGTGCCAGGGAGTTTTCATCAATCTCGCCGCCGACACCTTCGTCGGGGTGTTCGACTGGACCGCCATCGAATACGCCAAGGCGCAGGGTAGTTACGGAGTTTGTGGCGAGGTGCTTGGGGCACTTGCAGGTGGCTTCTTCTGCGACCGTTTTGGCCGCCGCAAGATGGCCTTTATCGGTGGACTGCTCGCATCCGGCAGCCTGATCGTCTTTGGCCTGCTGCATCCTTACTGGCTCAGCGATTCCTTTTCACCGCTGTGGATCATTCCCCTGTTCAAGGGAGCCACCGCATTCCAGACGGTCGCACTCTTCTCGCTCTTCATGAAGATCTCCTGGACCACTGCGGCGGCGACCCAGTTCACCCTCTACATGTCGGTCAGCAACTTCGGCATGTTGCTGGGAACGCAACTGAACAAGTTGGAGTGGCAACAGTGGCAACTGTTCGTGCTGGGCGGCGCCAGCGCGCTGATCCCCATCGCCTTGCTCCTACTGATGAAACCGGATTTTGTGGTCAAGAAACGACTCGAAGATGAAAAGAATGGAGAACCCCAATGACATGTCGTGCAACCACCCTGAGTTGGCTGCTAGTTCTCATGACTTACTGCCCCTCGATCACGGCCCTGGACGAACCACAAGTCGATCAACTGGCACCCCGCATCGCCGTCATACTGAAGGACTGGGACAAACCCGACACTCCCGGCTGCTCCATCGCCGTGGTCAAGGATGGCACCATCATCTACAGCGGTGGTTTTGGCATGGCCAACCTCGACCACTCCATCCCCAACGCAGCCGACACCGTGTTTCGCATCGCATCGGTGTCGAAGCACATCACCGCATCCTGCATGCTGCTGCTGGAAGATGAAGGACTGCTCACTCTCGATTCCGACATTCGAAAGTGGCTGCCAGAGATCCCCGAATACGATGAGACCATCACCATCCGACACCTGCTGCATCACACCAGCGGCCTGCGCGACTACACCTCCTTGATGCCGTTGCTGGAGATCGGCGATGAAGATCTCTTCACCGGGCAACAGACCATCGACCTGATCGCCCGTCAGAAGGGACTCAACTTCTCGCCCGGCGAGAAGCACTCCTACTGCAACAGCGGCTACTTCCTGCTCAGCGTCATCTGCCAGCGCGCATCGGGAAAAACGCTGCGCCAGTACGCAGACGAAAAGATCTTCTCACCGCTGGGGATGACCAGCAGCCATTACCACGACAACCACCTCGAGGTGACACCGAAGCGAGCCACCGGCTACGCTCCGATCGGCAAGGGGAAGTACCGGATCCACGAGACGGTGCTCGACCATGTCGGAGACGGCGGGGTCTTCACCACCGTCGAGGATCTGGCGACCTGGACCACGGCACTCGGTGACGGCCGCCTGGCAGCGAACCTGCTCCAACGATTGCAACAGAAGTTCACTCTCAAGGATGGAGAGGTGCTCGATTATTGCCTCGGTGTCGTCGATACCAGTTTCCGTGGCCAGCGGATGCTGCAACATGGCGGCGGCTGGGTCGGCTTTCGCACCTCGTTGGCGGCGTTCCCGGAGCAGGGAATCGTCATCATCTGCCTCGGCAACTGCAGCGCCTTCAATCCGGGCCGGGTCAACCGTCAGATCGCCGCGCTGGTGGTCGAGGGTCTTGTCCCTGCTCATCTTCAACGGCCAGACAGGGCCACGGGTCGACGGGATCAAGATGAAAGCAGCGCAGTTGCGCCAGAAGATGCGCTGGAATGGGACCACCGTCAGGTGCTGGGCAGATACCACTCGAGCGAGCTCGATCGTGAGTGGTCGATCATCCACAACGGCGCTACCGATGTGGCGCTGATCGGCTTCGAGGGGGAGCCGCTGGCGATCGCAGTGACCGGAATGGACCTGCTGACGGTGGACTGGTGGCTCGAGATGCACCTGATTCGAGATGAGGAAGCTGCAGTGACAGGGTTCACCATCGAGTCCGGCGGAATGAGCGGCATCCTGTTCCAGCGGGTCGTCGAGAAGGACTGATCCCCTGCCGCATCGCTGGCGGATTTGCAGTACCCTGAAATCGTCAAGAATCACCACTCCGGAAGGAGACCCATGTTCCTCTCGCAACTGCTGCTGCTGGCACTGGCCACTCAGCCGACGACGGCGACCGACGACGACGCACCGATCCAGGTCTTTCTGCTCGCTGGGCAGTCGAACATGGAGGGTCAGGCGGTAGTCGATCTGGTTCACGAGCAGAACTACAACGGCGGGCGCGGCACACTGATCCGGCTACTCGATGATCCGGCGATGGCGAAGCGGATGGGGCATCTGCGAAACGAAGATGGCAGTTGGGCCACTCGTGACGATGTACAGGTGCGATATCGCACCGGCAACGACGTACTCAAAAGCGGCCCCCTCTCCATCGGCTACGCCGTCTATGACGACCTGCACCATTTTGGACCCGAACTACAGATCGGCCACCGCCTCGGCGATGCCAACCAAGCTCCGGTGCTGCTGATCAAGACCTGCTGGGGCGGCAAGAGTCTCCATGTCGATTTCAGGCCGCCGAGTGCCGGTGGTGAGACTGGCCCCTACTACACCCAGATGGTGAAGGAGTACCGCGAGGCGCTGGCAGCGATCGAGACCGAGTTTCCCGATCTGGCCGGACGACCCACCGAACTGCGCGGCTTCTTCTGGTTCCAGGGCTGGAACGACATGTTCACCGATGGAGCAGTGGAAGCGTACGAGCAGAACCTGTCACACCTGATCGACGACCTGCGTGAGGAGTTCGATGCTCCACAGTTGCCAGTGGTCATCGGCGAGACCGGCAATGCCGGTAGCCTGCCGCTTCGACACGCTCAGGCTGCGGTGGCGGAACGGCCACAGTACCGCGGCACCGTCTCCTACGTTTCAACGGCACAGTACATGAGGCGACCGATAGATTCTCCCAACAAGGGTCATGGCCATCACTGGTTCGGAAACGCCGAGAGTTACTTCGGCATCGGCGATGTGCTCGGCGAAGAGATGGTGAGACTGATCGAGGGTGGAAGCCTGAAGGGGAGCGAAGAACACCCGGGACCGGCGATCACCCCGGGAACCACGGCGACGGCTCGCTGGGCTGACCAGTTGTTTGCCGGGTACGATCCTGCCCTCGCCTTCGAGACGATCGAGTTCGCCGATGAATGGTACCGGGAACCGGGAAACGAGGGTTTCGAGGCGACTCTTGATCACCTTCTCGAACGGTTGAAGAAGAGCGGCTTCGGCACCGATGATCGGCTGCAACTAGAGGTGATCGAGACCCCGATGCGCTCTCCGGCGTGGACACCGAAATCGGCAAGCCTGGTGATGAAACAAACGGATCAGCCGGATCAAACCCTTCTTCGCTTTCACAACAGCCGCGCCCCGCATCGAACGATGTTGCCGGTCCACGCTCCTTCCTGTGATGTGGAGGGTCCTCTTTGTTTTGACATCGACCAGTTGAAGAAGGGCGATGTCTTCGTCACCGACCAATCGATCGGAAGAGCGATGCGCGATGCCCGCAGCAAGGGCGCCGCTGCAGTGCTTTCGTCACAACTCGCTGATTTCACCGTCGATCCCAGCGGCGGCGATCGTCATCTCGATGCCATCCACTACTCGAGTGTCAGAAGTGGCGACTTTCCAGTCGCAATGATCTCGCCGAGAGTACACCAGACACTTCGCCAGCATCCCGGGGCGCGCGTAGCCCTGCAAGCAGTCGTCCAACTCGATGAGCGTCCATTGCGTACCGTGGTCGCCACGATTGTTGGCCGCAACATTCCTGACGAAGTGGTGGCTCTCGCTGCTCATGTGCAAGAACCGGGTGCAGTGGACAACGCCAGTGGAGTCGGCGGACAGATGGAGGGGGTTCGCTCCCTCGTGATGGCACTCGGGAAGAATGAGATCGAGTGGCCCGATCGCAGCATCTCGTTTGTCTGGGGCGACGAGATGACGATGAGCCGCATCTTCCTCGATCACACCAAGAGAAAAACCATCGCAGCCTTCTCCGCCGACATGATCGGAGCCTCACAAGGGATGACGGGAGCCATCGCGCTGCTGGAGCGCTCCCCCGATCCCGGAGCCCTGCGGGTGTTGCCTCCCGATTCACACACCCCCTGGGGATCGAGCCGTGTTCGCGAATCCGATCTGCATCCGAGCGGAGTCTCCATCATCGCAAGACTGGCGATGCAAGATGTGGCGGCGACCTCCAACGGCTGGGTCATCGGTGAACACCCCTGGGAGGGTGGCAGCGATCATGATGTGTTCATCGGGCGGGGTGTGCCCGCCATCTTGATGTGGCACTTCACCGACTTCGCCTACCACACCAGCCTCGATCGCCTGTCTCATGTCGATCCGAGGATGGTGCGGCGCATGAGCGTGGCGCTGATGGCGTCGGCACTAGCGGTCGCCTCTCCACAGCCAGATGATCTGCAACGATACCAGCAGGCCATCGATGAAGAGCGGACTTTGAGGATTGCGGCGACAGATCAGGCCAAGGATTCCAACAGCAATAAATTGTGGCTGGAATGGTGCACTGGTGCCCAGCAATGGCTCGCCACCCTCTGTAATGAATCCTCTCCCGAGAAAAACCAACGCTGAATCGATCACGCTGTTACGGAGTTTGTTGACCTCTGGGCCCCGGCAACCGATGCTGGACGGCCAGGAGGACACCTTGATCAACCCCGGCAGTGATCTCGATCTGGACTGGGTGCTGTCCACCCGCGTCAACCGCTCGGCGGTCGAACGGCGAACCAGCACCCTGACCGGCCGTAGAACCGTCAAGAAGTCGTGGCAGATCGGCTGGCTCGCCCACGCCATCACCTGCATCGACCTGACCACCCTCGCCGGCGATGACACTCCCGGTACCGTGCGCCGACTCGCCTCCAAGGCGAGAAGGCCGGTGCGCCACGATATCCTCGAAGCACACGGCCTCCCTCTCGACCTTCATTGCGCCTCGGTGTGTGTCTATCACAATCTGATTGAATCCGCCCGCGAAGCGACGGAAGGATCTCCGGTCAAGGTCTGCGCCGTCTCGACCGGTTTCCCCGCAGGACAGATCCCCCACTCGATGAAGGTCGACCAGATCCACTCATCGATCGCCGCAGGAGCCGACGAGATTGACATCGTCATCTCGAGGAGCCTGGTACTGGAGGGGCGCTGGCAACAACTGGATGAAGAGATCCGCGCTTATCGCCAAGCTTGCGGAGAGAACGCCTGCCTCAAGACGATTCTCGCCACCGGAGAACTGGGCGACCTACGGCGCATCGCACGAGCCTCGCGAGTGTGTCTCGGAGCGGGTGCCGATTTCATCAAGACCTCGACCGGAAAAGAACCGGTCAATGCCACCCTACCGGTGGCGCTGGTGATGCTCAGAGCAATCCGAGAGTATCGCGAACGGACCGGAATCCTCGCCGGGTTCAAGCCCGCCGGAGGAATCCGTACCGCCAAGGAGGCGATCGCCTTCCTGATGTTGATCCGCGAGGAACTGGGGACCGAATCGATGGCAGCCAACCGCTATCGAATCGGAGCCTCTTCGCTCCTTTCGGATCTGGAGAGACAACTGGAGTTTCATGCCACCGGACGGTATTCCGCCGCCCACCGGCATCCGATGGGATAAAAATGATGTCACCCGATAAACACAATCCTGCAGAGTCGCTCGAAACCCTCGACTGGGGGCCCGCCGTGGAATCCGCCGAGGAAGCTCGCAGTTGGATCGAGAAGAGCGGCACCCAGCCAGCCCATTTCATCGGAGGAGAATGGTCGGCTCCAACAGCAGCGAAGCGCTTCTCCTCCCGTTGCCCTGCAACCGGCGAAGTCCTTCGCGATGTTCTCCAGGGGAGCTCAGACGATGTCGATCGCGCAGTGCAGGCGGCACGGACCGCCTTACCCACCTGGCAAGCGATGGGCCCCGACGGTCGAGCTCGCTGTCTCTATGCCATCGCCCGTAACATCCAGAAGGAGAGCCGCCTCTTTGCCGTGGTCGAATCTCTCGATAACGGCAAGCCGATTCGCGAAACCAGAGATCTCGACATTCCACTGGTGGTGAGACACTTCTACCACCACGCAGGCTCGGCACAGTTGCTCGACGAAACCGATCCAGGCGCCGAACCGTGGGGAGTATGCGGCCAGATCATCCCGTGGAACTTCCCACTGCTGATGCTGGCATGGAAGATCGCCCCGGCACTGGCTTGTGGCAACACCGTGGTACTGAAACCCGCCGAATGGACATCGCTCAGTGCACTGCTCTTTGCCGAAACCTGCCAGAAATCGGGACTGCCAGATGGAGTCATCAACATCGTCACCGGCGATGGAGAAACCGGAGCCGCCATCGTCTCACATCCTGACATCGACAAGGTGGCCTTCACCGGCTCAACCGAAGTGGGTCGGATCATCCGGGAAGCGACCGCCGGGAGCGGCAAGGGGCTGACCCTGGAACTGGGTGGCAAGAGCCCCTACATCATCTTCGAGGATTCCGACATCGACAGTGCCGTCGAAGGTCTGGTCGATGCCATCTGGTTCAACCAGGGACAGGTCTGCTGCGCCGGGAGTCGCATGCTGGTTCAGGAATCGATCTCCGATGAAGTTCACCGCAAGGTCGAGGAACGAATGTCGAGACTTCGTGTCGGCAACCCGCTCGACAAAGCGATCGACATCGGTGCGATGGTGGAGGAGAAACACCGCGATCAGGTGGCCGCGATGTGCGAACGTGCCAAGGGCGAGGGCATCACCTGCATCCAGCCCCCCATCGACCTGCCCGAACAGGGTTACTGGTTCCCCCCGACTCTGTTCCGTGAAGCGCCGCTTTCATCGGAGATCGCCAGTCAGGAGGTGTTCGGCCCGGTGCTGGTCTCGACCACCTTCCGCACCCCCCAGGAGGCGGTCAAGATCGCCAACCACAGCCGTTACGGTCTCGCGGCGAGCATCTGGAGCCAGGATATCGATACTGCCCTCGATGTCGCACGCAAGGTCGAGGCGGGAACCGTCTGGGTCAATGGCACCAACATGTTTGATGCATCGAGTGGATTCGGCGGCATGAAGGAATCCGGCTTCGGCAGAGAAGGCGGTCGTGAAGGTCTTCGCGCCTACCTTCGTGATGTCAAACCGATGACCCCGACCGACGGCGACACTTCCGCCACCGGCGGCATCGTCAATTCCACCTCTACCGATCCGGCCCTCGACCGCACTGCAAAACTGTACATCGGAGGGAAACAGGTTCGCCCCGATGGAGGCTACTGTTTCGAAGTTCAATCTCCCGCCGGGGAATTGCTCGGACTGGCGGCTCGATCGAATCGCAAAGATGTTCGCAATGCTGTGGAAGCTTCACACCGCAGCAAGTGGGGATCGATGACAGGCCATGCAAGAGCACAAGTGATGTGGTTCATCGCAGAGAACCTCGAACCACGCTCCGATGATCTGGCCCAGTTGATCGACCAGATGACCGGGTGCGGTGCCGAAGCGGCTCAAAAAGAG
>CAVOEM010000080.1:0-11861 GCA_963694575.1 Planctomycetes bacterium UBA1146
TCCAAGGATCGGGATCCAGCGGTCGCAGCCCCATGGACCGTTGCTGTCACCGGGGGAATCGGATCTGGAAAGAGCACCGTGGCGAGGATCTTCGAAGGTCTCGGAGCTCACAGAATCGACGCCGATCAGATCGCCCAGCAGCAACTGATTCTTACGGAGGTCATCACCCAGGTGGAGCAGGCGCTCGGTTCGCAAGTGGTCTCGGCCGATGGAAAGCTCGATCGTGCGGCAATCTCACGACTGGTTTTCTCCGATCCAGACTCCCTGAAACTGCTGGAGAGCATCATCCACCCCAGGGTACGGAAACAGATAGAGGTAACACTTGCGGAAATAGCCCGGATGGGGTTCGATGAGTCCAGCCCGCTCCCTGAAGGGCGGCCTTTGATCCTCCTGGATATCCCACTGCTCGAAAGTTCCCCCCTCAAACAGTCTGTAGACCGGGTGCTCTTCGTGTCGGCTCCAGCCCAGCAGAGAGAAAAACGAGTCCAGGAATCAAGAGGTTGGTCAGCAGGAGAGAGAGAGTCGAGAGAAGCCTCCCAGGCGCCCCTTGCGGACAAGGAGGCGGCTGCGGACGCAACGATCTTCAATGCGGACAAGGTGTCCACCGAGGAGATCAAAAAACAATGCCAGGAATTCCTCGACCAGTGGATCGTCCACTGTCGCGGGGAGCAGGAATGAGAAGACCGAGGTGAATTTCTGATGACTCCACGACCAGCCAAATCATCCGGAGATGAGTCTTCCGGAGAACGCGGATCCAGATCCGGATCCTCTCGCTCGAAGAAGATCAGCCGCAGACCGAACAAAGCCACCGGATCTACCGGGCGCAAGAAACGGACCAGCCGCAAGGCTCCTACGCCACCAGCACCAAAGCTCGAGGGCCTGCCGATGGACGTAGAGGACCTCGACGAGATTCCTGTTCCCATCTCAGGTCACATGCCAGAATTGCACCTCAACGAGATGCACAAGATGACGATGGCAGAGTTGCAACAGATGGCTCGAGATGACGGATTTGAGGAGATCGCCGGCAAGAAGAAGCAGGATCTCATCTTCGAGATCCTCAAGATGCGCGCGCAGGCGGCAGGAGTGATGTACGGCGAGGGAGTTCTTGAAGTCTTGCCAGACGGATTCGGATTTCTTCGCTCCCCCCGTTACTCTTACTTCCCTTGCGCCGACGACATCTACGTCTCCCCCTCACAGATCAGGCGTTTTGGACTGGTCACCGGCACCGTCATCCAGGGACAGGTACGCCCGCCCAAGGAAGGTGAACGGTACTTTGCCCTGCTCCAGGTCGATGCCATCAACTACGAGGATACGGAAAAGGTCCACGCCAAGGTCGTGTTCGACGACCTCACACCGCTCTATCCCGATGATCGCCTCCTGATGGAGACGGATACCGATGTCGTCGAGACCCGGATCATCGATCTGGTGACCCCGATCGGTAAGGGACAGCGCGGCCTGATCGTGGCTCCTCCCAGGACCGGTAAGACCGTCATCCTGCAACTGATCGCCAATGCCATCGCGACCAATCATCCGGATGTGGATCTGATGGTGTTGCTGATCGACGAACGTCCCGAAGAAGTCACTGACATGGAACGGAATGTCCGTGGAGAGGTGATCTCCTCCACTTTCGACGAGCCTTCCAGTCGTCATGTCCAGGTGGCAGAGATGGTCATCGAGAAGGCGCGGCGACTGGTGGAGTATGGCCGTGATGTGGTGATCTTGCTCGACTCGATCACTCGCCTGGGCCGGGCCTACAACAATGAAGCCCCCCACTCTGGCAGGATCCTCTCCGGTGGAGTCGACGCCGGCGCCCTGCAAAGACCGAAGCGCTTCTTCGGTGCTGCCCGTAACATCGAAGAAGGTGGCAGCCTGACAATCCTTGCCACGGCGTTGATCGATACCGGGTCCAGGATGGACGAGGTGATCTTCGAGGAGTTCAAGGGAACCGGAAACATGGAACTCCACCTTGACCGACGGCTGGCAGACAAGAGAGTGTGGCCAGCCATCGACATCAATCGATCAGGCACCCGAAAAGAAGAGCTGCTGATGAGTGCCGAGGAGATCAAGAGGTTGTGGATTCTCCGCAAGGTCCTCAATGACATGAATCCTGTCGATTCGATGGAGATGCTGAAGGCGAAACTGAAACAGACCCCATCCAATGTGGAATTCTTGCTGGCACTCAACACCGAACGGCAAGATTGATCCGTGGCCCACAGCGCCTGACGTGAATTTCAGTGACCTTGTAAAACAGGTTTTCGCTCCAGGGCCACCCGACTGCGACGATTCGAGAGTACAGATCAGAAAATGGGCCGCTGCGAATTCGCAGCGGCCCATTTTATTTTTCATTGCATCCGATCGATGCCCGGAGATTTCTATCCAGAAACCGTCTAACCGTTGGTCCGAACCACCATCGTCAGAGTTCTAGGTTCTGTCTGCTTCTCATTGAGAACTCGAACCGAAATCCTGAAGGCGGGTGGAACGTATGCCGCCCGATATCGCAATCCTCCCGGATCCTGATCCCACTTGCTCGAAGGAATCGCTTCCTTGAGAAAAATCCGTCCATCCTGGTTGTAAAGCATCGTGAATTCTTTGGATGGAAAAGAACTCCCACCATCGGTCCAGATGAACATCTTGTCACCTGGACGCAATTGAGAGAACTTCATCTTGGTTCTGGAGTAGTTGAACTGAACGGGAATGTTTTCTCCCGTGGTCAGATTCCTGATCCCTGCACGAGCATTGGTCCGCGAAGTGGAGAGGAACCCTCCATAGAGAAATCGCTTGGCCAGGGTTCCATTCCTCGATCGAAGGTTAGGATCCTCTGAAACCACCAGTTCAGGAGTGATTTCAACCGAAGGGCTCATGAAGCCACCAGGCTTGTTGTCGAACTGATTATCGTAGAAGTACTCGATTCTCAGATCGGTCACATTGGAGCACAGTTCGACGATTTTCTTCCGCACTCGAACCTCTGTTGAACGATAATTATTCACTCCCAGGTCGATGTAGCGGATCGACTTCAGAAGCACCAGCGATCGACTGTCGGAGAAACTGAGTTCATCATCCGCTGGTATTTTTCCGTCATTCTTTTGCTGTTCGAGTTTTCTTGGATCCGCAAGGAAGTACTCGACATTGGCCATCCGGATCGAGCCATCGACCTCGACTGGGGCTTTGAAGTAGATGGAATCGTTCCAGTGCTCCGATGGTTCGTCAGGCCTCGGCTCGTCCAGATTGTACTTACGTTCAAACAGGGTTGCTGCTTCGTCGTACTTACCGGGTGTTCCACCCTGTAGATTCGGACCCACGTCCTGGTCCTTGAGTTCTTCTCCCTCATCCCAGTAGCCCGTCGAGCGTCCTTGATCCTGATAGAACTCGAGCGATGCGGTCGGCACCATCTTCGACAGGTTTTCATTGATATCATCGAGGGCGTAGCGGAACTTCTGGTACGTCTCCACGGTGGTGATGGTGGAGTCATAGATCCTCTGGGAGTCCGTGCCCACCTGGGAGATGATCAGCGAGATGATCGCAGCCAGGGTCAAGGCAACGAGCAGTTCGAGGAGGGTGAAGCCTGTGTCCTTGTGGACCGGCTGTGGCTCATCGATGGACAAGGATCTGAGTCTCGTAAATCGGATCCGCACTGGTGGTTCCCTCCCTGAAGGACCGGAATACGAGGATATCCACCTCGTACAGATCCCCTGCCGGAATTAAATTCACATCTGTCGGGTAGTCGAAATCCAGGCTGCCATCCTGCTTGGCAGGGCGAATCGAAAATGCGAACGAGTACTGATTGATCGGATCGTCATCGACGACATTGTAGTCCTCCGCCCATTCCGAGTCGAAGAACCTGTTACTCAATCGATAGACTCTTCGCACATCATAGGTCTCGTACTCTTCATATGAGTTGGAAATCTTGCGGTCGTCACCGTCGTCGTCCGCTTTGGTAGGATCCCCTCTTCCATTGGCGCGTTTATCAGAGGTTCCGTCCTCGACTTCTCTGATCCCGCCCACATCTTCGACGTCCCAGCTGATTCCATCCGATTCAGGAAACAGAAAGATCTTACCTCGCTCGTAGAATTCGCTCCGCTTCATCTTGGACTTGCCATCCGGATTGGGACTTGGCAACAAGATGTAGTAATCCCCATCTGTACGGACAGTCTTGAGGCTCGACGGTAACGGGTCGACCACTCCATCATGACTGAAGATGAAA
This sequence comes from Planctomycetes bacterium UBA1146, assembly GCA_963694575.1. GTDB lineage: Bacteria > Planctomycetota > UBA8108 > UBA1146 > UBA1146 > QNYK01. The sequence goes on from CAVOEM010000080.1 coordinate 4,202, forward strand.
TAGGTCCACTTCCCATCGGCACTCTGGCGCTTGCGTTCCCTCAGGCCTTCTCGAATCGCCTGCTCTACCGATTGAGTGATAATCACGGCATTGGTGGTCTCTACCGCCTGCTTCCCTGACCGCATGGCGACCGGGAAAACCGCCAGTAACCCCAACAGCCCGACTGTCAGAATCACGACTGCCAGTAGGATTTCCAGGATGGTAAATCCCTGGTCTCCGCTTTTCTGGCGCATCAAGACTCCTCCTCCCCGACCTTGCTCATGACTCGACCGGTGGGTCGTATGTCGATGAAACAGGCGGTTCTCGATCCCTTCTGATGAAGGATCAGATCTCCTCCGCTGGGAGGGTCGGATTGGAAGCGATAACTGGGTATGTCATCCAATCTTCCGAAATCTATCGTTCCGTCCTTGAGCAGTTTGACGAAGATGTCTTCCCGCCCGGGCTTCCAGTGTGTTTGTCGCTTTTCTTCACGCTGCGATTGCAAATCCACAGGCATCTCTTCCACCGAGGTGTCAGAGCTGAGCACTTCGTAACTGATGTGCTCACCATCGCGAACATTGATGGATCGTAATCCTCCAACGAACCCGCCCTTGTCATTCCCCTTGGGATGACGGTACATTCGAATCCCTGATTTCAGAAAAACCACCGAGTATTCCTGTTTCTTGGTCACCGCATTGTTCCTGGCCTCGTGGAACGTGCTCACGATGATGGCCGCAGCATTTTCGATGCGACGATCCTGAAAGATGGCCGATACTGCTGGAGCAATGAAGCCAGCAGCTATGATGATGATGCCGATGGTTACGATCATCTCGACCAGAGTAAACCCTGATCTGGATCGATCGGCCGTGATATTCATCTCCATCACGATCCCTTCTGCCAGTTGGAAATCAGATCGTCATAACTTTCATCCGAAGTATGGCCAGAAGAGCCATGACTCCAGATGTCGAACTGCTGGATGTTCTGAGGGCCGGTCCCGATGGTTCCTTCGCCTACATCTCGTGGATCCTCGGCATGGACCGACTCTTCATCATCCCAATCGAGGTGCGATTCCCCATCACTCTGAGGACTGTAGCCTCTCTCTCCTGTAGAGACTTCGTCGTAATGAATGGGCTCTCCCCATGCGTCCAGCAGTTGAATCGCTTCTGTATCGCCATCCGAGGGTGGTGAGAGTTCATCATTTCGAAACTCTCCCATTGGAGGCTCTTCTCCAACAACTCGGATCTCTCCATTGCTCTTGGTTCGGGTCAGGATCAGCGGTTGGGTCAAGGTGTAGGTCAATGCGGCACCGCCGGTCAGATAGGATCCATCCCTGGTGATTCGATCGTCGCCATCGAGACCATCGATGGGAAATGCTCCCACCTTGGAGTGGTAACCATCGATCAACAAACTGACGCGAGCGAGCAACGCTTCAGTCCTGGCCACCGACGCACTCTCGAGGTACTTACCGGCTCCCACCGCTAACATCGACATCAAGAAAACGATGAGGGCGATGGTGACCAGTAGTTCGACCATGGTGAATCCAGCAGATCGCGCATCTGTAGAGCGAATCAACTTCGGTTCTGGACTACCAGTTACCGATGTCATCGTATTCCTCTTCTCCATCTTCGGCTACGCCGTAGCAAGCATCGTTCACGCTATCGGGGCCCGCCGACCAGAGATCGAATCCTGACCGTCGAATCATCCAGTCCTCCTTGGTTCGCTTGGAACGATTCTCACGATAGAAGTAAGGCACTTGCCAGGGGTCCAAGTAGAACTTCTCCACATCGGGATCGAACAGATCGCTTCGTCCTGCTTTCTTATACTCTTCCTCGAAATCTTCATCTATCACGACGATGTTCGAGGTATTCAGTTCGAGGTAAGGTGCATTTTTGCCACCTTTTCCATTGGGAGGACGCTCGCCTGCGATCCCTTCGAACATCGAAGGAAATCCGTTGAACTCCTCGGGGTCATCGACATCGAGATCCCACCCGGGATAGACCCCTTCATCGCGATTGAACTGTTCGAGTGCGTTCTTGAGGGTCGAGATATCAGTGGTGGCCTGGGCTTCCGCAGCCTTGGCCTGTGCTTGCTGGATCATCTTGGTCACCAGGGTCGCCAGCACCGCGATGATGGAAACCACGATCATCAATTCGATGAGTGTGAATCCACCGACTTTGCGCTGGCGAGCTGAAGCAGGGTTGAACGCAGATTCATCCGGGTAACCTTCGCCACCTCTGATGGGGTTGAGACGGAGGATAGGGTTGAGACGGGGGATGGGGTTGAATTTGAAGTGCATACTGGTACTTCCTTCCGAGAGAACTGCACCCCTGCGGAATCTGGGACGTATTCCGCTCTGACAGGTGCATGCGCAGCTGCTGGCCGTGCAGTCTCCTCATTGTGACGAGCCAGAACAAAGAGGCAAGCCCCCACAGCGAATGGAGATGCGATCATTTCCTGGCTCTCCCCTCCGCTTCGGCGTGGTCGCAGGCCCGCCTGGCGGTGACCATCAGGAGTCGATCAGATATTCTTCGATAAAGCCCGTATCCAGATTGCCTTTGACGAAGTGGAAGTGTTTCAAAACCTCCCTGTAGAAGGGAATAGTGGTATGGACACCTTCGATCACGAACTCATCGAGTGCCCTTCGCATGGTTCGGATCGCCTCTTCCCGGTTCTCCCTGTGCACGATGAGTTTTCCCAGAAGAGAGTCGTAGGTGCTGGGGACGGTGTAGCCAGAATAGACGTGGGAATCGAAACGAACCCCCATTCCTCCAGGAACCCTGAACTCGCCGATTTTCCCCGGCGAAGGAGCAAAGCCATTGGCGGGATCTTCGGCATTGATCCGGCACTCGATGCAGTGACCCTGGATTCGTACATCTTCCTGCCGATAACGAAGAGGTGCGCCCCCCGCCACGCGGATCTGTTCCTGCACCAGATCGATGCCGGTGACCATCTCGGTGACCGGATGTTCGACCTGAATCCGGGTATTCATCTCGATGAAGAAAAAACTCCCGTCGGGATCGAGGAGAAACTCGATGGTCCCTGCACCACGGTAATCTGCGGCCAGGGTCAGATCGATGGCACTCTTCCCCATCCGTCCGCGTAGATCATCATCGACTGCCGGAGAGGGGCTCTCTTCCAGCAACTTCTGGTGACGTCGCTGGAGGGAGCAATCCCGCTCACCCAGGTGAATAACACTTCCGTAGGAGTCCGCCATCACCTGGATTTCGATGTGCCGAGGTTTCTCGATGTACTTCTCGATGTAGACATCTGAGTTCTTGAATGCGACTTCAGCCTCGCTACCAGCAGCCTGGAAAGCCTGGCCAAAGGAGGATTCGTCCCTCGCGACACGCATCCCCCGGCCGCCGCCTCCGGCCACCGCCTTGACCAATACCGGGAAGCCGATCTCGCGCGCCACAACCAGCGCTTCTTGCTCATCTGCGATCACACCTGGAGAACCGGGAACCACCGGTACTCCGACCTTCTTCGCCAGTTCTCTGGCGGCAGCCTTGTCGCCCAACTGACGGATATTCTCGACCGTCGGACCGATGAATTGGAGATTGCAAGACTGACAGATCTCGGCGAACTGAGGACTCTCCGAAAGGAATCCATAACCTGGATGGATGGCTTCCACGTTGGAAATCTCTGCGGCAGCGATGATCTTGGAAATATCGAGATAGGAGTGAACACTGGCCGCGGGACCGATGCAGATTTTATCATCGGCGAAGTCCAGGTATCCGGCACCACGGTCCGCCTCCGAGTAGACCACCACCGTCTCGATGCCGAGTTCTCGACATGCACGAATAATCCGCAAAGCAATTTCTCCGCGGTTAGCGACCAGGATTCGAGAAAATGGTTTCATCAGAGGAGCTCGATCTCAGGAGAAAAGAAACAGGGGTTGGCCAAACTCGACGGGATTCCCATCATCGAGAAGCACGGATTCGACGACACCAGTTCGGTCTGCCTTGACCTCGTTCAGCACCTTCATCGCTTCCACGATACAGAGCACTTGCCCTTCCTGAACCTGATCACCCACCTCGACAAACGGATCTGCGTCTGGCCCCGGTGAACGATAGAAGGTTCCCACCATCGGCGACTGGATCACCTTCGCGGGATCGAAGGCCGCTGCAGTATCGCTCGCTGCGGTCTCCGCCGGAGCGGGCACAACGCTGCCAGGCGGCGCCTGGAAAGTGTTCATCGAGACCACCTCCCTGACCTTCTCTGGTCGTTTCCGCAGGCGGATACGTTGATCACCGTCGACCACTTCCAACTCCTCGAGCTGGTTGCGGTCCATCAATTCGATCAGTTCCTTGAGGCGTGAGGTCTCCACGGGGTCCGTTCGGTCGAGTTGTGGATCCTCAGGCGACCGAGGAATCCGGGTGAGGGGTCATCGACCCGTTTCGGGGATGGTAGGGATCCCCGCAGGGATGGTCAAGTCTGACCGAAAACGCAGATGCGGTGACTTCGGTACTCTAGAATGGCGGTCGGGCAGCGGCTGGATCCCGCAGCACGGCAGCAGGGAGCAGGAGAAATGGTTCTGACACCCGGGAGAGACCTCTCTCGCCCCCCGGAATCGGCTCGATTCCGGGTCCGCCAAAAGCAACGGAGCCGCCTGGACCTATGGTTACAGGCACGGCTGGGCTGGAGTTCTCGCAGCAAAATCCAGAAATTGATCTCCCTCGGCAGAGTGCGACTCAACGGAGATGTGGCCCGTGCCTCGACCCGGGTCGGCTGCGGGGATGAAGTAGAAGTACTGCTTGAAACTGGTTCTGCCCCCGAGTCTCCCGCGGAGAAATTGCCGGTGTTGATGGAAGATCCATGGCTGCTGGCAGTCGAAAAACCGACCGGAATGCTGGTCCACCCGGTGGGCAAGACCCATGTCGGGACCGTCATCGATGGCCTCCACCGCCAGTGGCGAGAATCGAATGACCGATCAAACCGCAAGGTCACTCATCGTCTGTGCCATCGGCTCGACCGAGACACCTCGGGCCTGTTACTGCTGGCCAAGACGGTGCAGGCGAGGAGATTGTTGCAAGATGACTTCGAGGCGAACCGGGTCCAGAAATCCTACCTGGCCATCGTCGAGGGAGTTCCGGAGCAACCCACATTTGAGGTCAATGTCGGAGTCTCTGCTCACATCGACCGCACTCGCCAGCACGATCACCGACTCGCTCGCGCGGACGCTGTCACCGGCAAACCATCTCGCACCCGCTTCCAATGGCTCGCCTCGAAAAATGGCATCTCGGCGCTGCTGTGCCTCCCCATCACCGGGCGTCAAAACCAAATTCGAGTACACCTGCAGTCGGTCGGGCATCCGATCCTGGGAGACGATGGCTACGGTCAAACCGAGCAAACGCTGCTCGATCGCGGCGCTCGACTGCCCGCAGCAATCTCCTATCCGGACCGGGCATTGCTGCATAGTTTCCAGCTACGATTCCCCCACCCGATCTGGAAAATACCGGTCGAGGTGCGCTGCCCTCCTGCGGCGGACATCCGCCCCCTCCTCGAAGCGTTAGAGGTGGATCCAGCGATCTTGCCCACCCTGAAAGCTCTTCAATCCATCGATGGAACCGCTTGCCAAGAGGGCCAGAGTGCCACCAGATGAGTCCAGGAGACGGAGAGGTCCCATCGATCGATCCGTTCCGCTGATTTAGACCGAGATCAAGGAGGACAGCGGCGATGAAGATCGCAGTTTGTATGAAGCGGGTTCCAGACACCGCCACCCGACTCACCTTTGCCCCGGATGGACAATCGATCGACACTTCCGAGGTGCAGTGGGTGATCAGCCCTTACGACGAATTTGCCATCGAAGAGGCTCTTCGCATCCGTGAGCGTCACGGCGAGGGAAGCGTCACCGTCATCACTGTCGGTACCGAGTCCTCGACCAAGGAACTGCGCCAGGCTCTCGGCATGGGAGTCGATGATGCAGTGCTCGCCAGTAGCGAGCAGCCCCTCGACCCGATTCAGACCGCTCGCGCGCTCGCATCGATCCTCGAATCGCGAGCAGATGATGTGGTGCTCTTCGGTCGCCAGGCGGTGGACTCTCAGGGCGCCCAGGTAGGAGCCCTGGTGGCTCGCTTACTCGACCGACCCTTCGTCAATGACATCGCTGCCATCTCGATCGAGGGGGATCAGGTCCGCATCGAGCGAGAGGTCGAGGGTGGACGTGAAGTGATCGAAGGGCCGTTGCCCATCGTGGTCGGCGCAGACAAGAGTCTCAATGATCCTCGCTATCCGAAGTTGAAGGAGATCATGATGGCAAAGAAGAAGCCGATCGAGATCGTCACCCCTGAACCAGGCGCACCAGCACTGGAAACGATCGCCCTCACTCCACCGCCTCCACGTCCCGAAGGTCGTATCGTCGGGGAAGGTCCCGAAGCTGTGGAAGAACTGATTCGAGTGCTTCGTGAAGAAGCCAAGGTCATCTAGAAACGATCCAGGAGAGTCACCATGAAAATAGTAGTCTGGATCGAATCCAACAGTGGCAAGGTCAAGGCCAGTAGCCTCGAGGCCCTCGGAAGCGCCCGTCTACTGGCAGATTCCGCAGATGGTGAAGTGATCGGGTTTTGTTGTGGAGAAGGTGCGGGAGAGGTCGCCAGTTCGATTCTCAGCGCCGGAGCTCACCGCATCATCACTCGTGAAGGGGACTCTCTCACCGACGCCCTCAGCGATGCCTTCGCCGCCGAACTGTCCCAGATCGCCACCTCCGAGTCCGCCGATCTGGTACTCGCCTCCGCCACTTCGAGTGGTAAGGAAATCATCGCTCTGGCCGCCGGAGGCCTCGGCACCTGCGTCGCATCCGATTGCATCTCCATCCGCCATGAAGGAGATGCGATTGTTACCGAGCGCCCCATCTACGCCGGCAAGGCCCATCACCAGCAGAAGTGGATCACCAGTCCAGCCTTCATCTCACTGAGACCCAACTACGGAGAAACAGTCGAACGAGATGCCGCTCTGGTCGATTCACAAGAAGCGACCGGAAAATCGGTGTTGAGGCGAACGGCATTTGTCGAGGGAAGTCTCGGCAAGAAGGAGTTGACCGAGGCGGAGATCATCATCTCGGGAGGACGAGGTCTCAAGGAACCGGAGAACTTCGCACTGCTGGAAAGTTTGGCGGAGATCCTGGGAGCCGCGGTCGGCGCTTCCCGTGCAGTGGTCGATGCTGGCTGGCGACCCCATTCCGATCAGGTCGGACAGACCGGAAAGACGGTCAGTCCGAAGCTATACATCGCAGTGGGGATCTCTGGAGCGATCCAGCATCTGGCGGGAATGTCCTCTTCCAGGACCATCGTCGCCATCAACAAGGATCCGGGCGCTCCCATCTTCTCGGTCGCCACCTATGGCCTGGTGGGCGATCTATTCGAGGTGATCCCACGCCTCGAAGAGGAATTGAAGGCGGTCCTGCAGTAACCGCGGAAATCGCCGCAAATTCGTCCTGAATGGTCCCTTGTGGCGATTCAGAGCAATTCTCAAGGTTCTTACAATTGCCGGATCCGGCCCCTCTGCCAACCCCATCGTATCCTTTCACGGGAGGATTCCCCCGCCAATGGGGCCCCCAGGAGGATCAAAGTGCACCTCATCATCGTCCAGGGACCCGGTCGTGGTCAGCGGATCGTTCTCGGATCCGATCCGATCACCATCGGTCGAGACCCCAGTAATGATCTCATCGTCGATGACACCCGCG
>CAVOEM010000081.1:0-11797 GCA_963694575.1 Planctomycetes bacterium UBA1146
CTGAACTCGAACTTCTGAACTCGAACTTCTGAACTCGAACTTCTGAGCTCGAACTTCTGAACTCGAACTTCTGAACTCGAACTTCTCGAATCCGCTACCTCAGAGTCCTGTCCTCAGAGTCCTGTCCTCAGAGTCAGTGACTTCGAATCCACTTCGAGGCGGCGGGACTCGGTTCAGAGTTCTCGCCGGCGCTCCCTTGCCCGCCGATCAGAAAGATAGCGGTCAGCGCAAGGATGGCGAAGACTCGGAGCAGGCCGATGGGAACCAGTGGCAAAGGTTCGGATGGGAGAAGAACTGGAAGAGGCTCGACTGCCGGAGAGTTCGTCGAAGGGGAGATGAACTGCTGGGAGGAGGGCGTCGCGATCTCCAGCGCAGTCTCATTCTCGGGATCGAATCTGGGCGACAGGGGTAGCGGTGGATGACTGACGATATCGAGCCACTGTGACTCCCGACTGGGAGATTCACGGGTGGCCTCGGAGCCCTCTTCAGGGGTAGGATGTGGGGTATTCAGGGGGTCCTGCTGCATCGCTGCCTCCGGCGGAGTTTTGGTTCTTCCTCCTTCTTCTTCGACTCTTCTGAAGCAAACCTTGAGCCTTTCCTTGAGAGATCCGCACTTCCAGAGCATGATGCGACGATCCAGTTTGACGATGAGAATCGCAGTCATCGCAGATCCGAGGGAGGAGATCCGTCTTGTCAGATAGCCTGAAGGTCGGTCGAGAAGTCATCGAGCAGGAAGCCAAGGCGCTCCATGCTCTGGCCGAGGGACTCGGCGATTCATTCCGCGAGGCGGTCTCCCGCCTGAACGGGGCCAGCGGCCGGGTGTTGGTTTCAGGGGTTGGAAAGAGTGGCAGCATTGCCCAGAAGGTGGCGGGCACACTGGCCAGTACCGGAACTCCAGCACTGTTTCTCCACCCCATCGAAGCGCTCCATGGCGATCTCGGAGTGGTCGGAGAAGGGGACATCTTGCTGGCGCTCTCGAAGAGTGGCCAGACCGAGGAACTGGTCCGTTTTCTCCGGCATTTTCGCCGATTAGGAGCGGCCATCATTTCCATCTGCGAGAACTCCACTTCTCCCGTTGCACAACTCTCCGATGTGGTGGTAGAGATTCCAGCGCTGGGTGAGGCGGGGCCTCTCTCGCTCGCTCCCACCACCAGTTCGGTGCTGCAACTGGCGGTCGCAGATGCGCTGGCGATGTGCTTGCTGGATGCACGTGGGTTTACTGCGGAGCAGTTTGCGAGTTTCCATCCGGAAGGAACCCTCGGCCGCAGGTTGCTGGTAAGTTGCGAGGACCTGTCACACCAGGGGGATGCTCTCCCGGTGGTGCGGGAGGATCAGTCAGTGGCAGAATTGTTGCTCGAGATGAGTGGCAAAGGACTGGGAATGTCCTGCGTGGTCGATGTTGAAGGTGTTTTTCGCGGTGTCTTCACCGATGGGGACCTGAGACGATTGCTCACCAAGGCCAATTCTCCGGTGGAATTGACCATCTCAGAAGCGTGGTCCATCAGTCGCCGCGAGGTGGGTTCGTCGGTGGATCAGGGGACCATCGAAGCCAACGCATTGGCTGTGGATGCCCTGGCAGTGATGCGCGCCCAGGAAATTTCATGCCTGGTGATCGTGGATGAGAATCGATGCCCCAGAGCGGTGATACGCATGGCCGATCTTCTGCGAGAGGGGATCGCCGACCCTGCTGCTGAGGCCTAATTCCGCGGCAGATACCGTCGACCAACGCTGTAGCGGGCACCTTGTTTCGGTGTCTCGGTCGCTTCCTTTGGCAGGAGAATGGGTTCCTCCTTCGATCCATCCCACCCAAGGGTCAGGTCCAGCACAGTGGTTTGATCGAGCAAATGATCCGATAGTTCACAAATCTTTATCCACTGGTCATGGAGGGAGCAGGGATTGTCGGATACGCACTCCGATTGACCGAGAATGCAGTAATTCTTGCGAGTGCCTCCTTCGATCTCTTCCACCACGGTTCTCAAGGAGATTTCCTCCGGTGGGGTGGTGAAGAGGAAGCCACCTCCCGGTCCCCTGAGACTCTTCAGGAGGCCTGCCTTGACCAATGGCTGGACCATCTTTCGGGTGAAGTGTTCGGGCAGTTGCGCCTCTTTACAGAGGGATTGAATGGTCCTGGGATGTTCAGGATTCTTGGCCATCAGCCGCAAGCATCGCAGCGCATACTCGACACCTCGAGAGTAGAGATGAGTCATGGTGTGAATCCTTGACCACACGAGTTTTCGTGGGGGAGTTTGTGAGTGAGGCGAGTGGGTGTAGTGAAGGAATCGTGGATCTCCACAGCCGGAACCGCTGGGATTCCTGCACGAGACGGATCTCGGCTGCAGTGGGTGCTGTTCTGCATTTGCAATACTCCCCGACGATGATCTTTCGAAATATCGGTGAAGTTCGATTCATTGGGCAATGAACCCTTCACCGAATCGATGAACCCCAGGTAATAGATGGGGTTTCAGCAATTTCCAGATCAGATTCAGGCGCACTTCTCAGGACATATGAGGGTACCGGTGATCGGTGGGAGGCAAGAAATTCTCCTTCACGGTCCTGGGAGCGACCCAGCGCAGCAGATTGAGAGAAGATCCCGCCTTGTCATCGGTACCGGAGGCACGGGCGCCTCCGAAGGGCTGCTGGCCGACCACGGCGCCGGTCGGTTTGTCATTGATGTAGAAATTGCCGGCACTGTAGCGAAGACGATCGGAGATGACATCTGCGGCCGGACGATCGCCACTGAAGACCGCTCCGGTGAGAGCGTATGGACTGGTGCTGTCCAGCACGTCGAGGCATTGATCGATTGCAGCATCCTCGTAGACGAATACCGATAAGATCGGCCCGAACAGCTCGGTCTCCATCGAGTAGGACCGAGGGTCATCACATTCGATGATGGTCGGTGAAATGAACCATCCCTGGGAGTCGTCGCATTCTCCACCCACGATGATTTCGCATTTGGGATCGGATTTAGCCATCTCGATCGCCTGCTGAAGCCGTTGAAATGCCCGTTCATCGATGACAGCACCGATGAAGTTGCGGAAGTCCCGGACATCTCCCATCGAGAGTGATCGAGTCGCCTCGACCAGCGATTCTTTGACCTGGGGCCAGAGACTCGAAGGGATGTACATGCGGCTCGCTGCAGAGCATTTCTGGCCTTGATATTCAAAGGCTCCACGTACTGCAGCGGTCACCAGTGAGGGGACATCGGCACTCGGGTGAGCAAAGATGAAGTCCTTACCCCCGGTTTCTCCTACGATTCTCGGATAACTCCGGTAGTTCTCGAGTTGGTTTCCGATCTGCTTCCAGAGATGACGGAAGACCTCGGTCGACCCGGTGTAATGGAGACCCGCAAAACTGGGATCCGCCAGCACCGATGAAGTGACCTCGACAGGATCACCGGGGATGAAGTTGATCACCCCTGGCGGCAGACCCGCTTCTTCCAGCATCTTGTAGGCGTACCAATTGGACAGGATCGAGGTTTTGGATGGCTTCCACAGTGCAGTATTCCCCATCAGTACCGGCGCGCAGCAGAGGTTGGCTGCGATGGAGGTGAAGTTGAAGGGAGCGATGGCGTAGACGAAGCCCTCGAGGGGACGGTAATCGACATGGTTCCAGGTGCCTGGAGGGTTGATCAACGGTTGCTCATGGGGGATCTGATCGAGCGCAAAATGATTGTTGAAGCGGAAGAAATCGATCAGTTCACAGGCCGCATCGATTTCCGCTTGTAAGACGGTCTTTGACTGGCCGAGCATCGTTGAAGCATTGAGCTCATCGCGCCAAGGACCGCACAATAGTTGTGCCGCCCGCTCCATCACTGCGGATCGAACTTGCTGGGGAGCACTCGACCAGTCGACCCACGCATCGTTGGCGGCATCGATGGCCTGTTGCACTACCTCGGGAGTGGCTCCATGCCAGCGGGCGACCACCTTGGAGTGATCGTGCGGGCACCTCTGTTCCCGGATGACTCCGGTGAAGATTTCCTTGCCAGCCACGACGCATGGAATCTCTGGGATTTCGTTAGCCATCGTGTCGAGTCGGCCTTCGATGGAAGTTCTTTCCTTCGAACCGGGTGCGTAGTCCAGGATGGGTTCGTTACCCGGTACTCCGGGGCAAAAGATTTGGTTTCCCATGGGCCTCCTCGTGGCTCAGATTCCTTGGATGAGAGGGCGCATTAGAACGGGACATACATCGAGATGCTACCGCTCGTGGGCTCGGTTCGGTTGCCGCAACCCATCGTTATGGCTAGGGTAGGGATTGGAGTTTCGTGCCCCTTTCGGGCTGAATCTGTTCCCCTCGCCATCGGAGGATCTGCGATGACTCTTTCTTCGTCGGACTTACTCGACTCGGGAGATCTGTTCCAGGATCGGCACATCGGCCCAAGACCTGCTGACATCGACCAGATGCTGGCAGATATCGGGATGGATTCGATCGAACAACTACTGGCAAAAACCGTTCCCGATTCGATTCGATTTCAGGGAACGATGAACCTCGATGAGGTGGCGACTGAAGCCGAAACCCTGACAGAACTCCAGCACCTCGCCGCCCGCAATCAGCAGTTCAGATCGCACATCGGAACCGGCTACCACGATTGCATCACGCCACCTTCGATCCAGCGGGGAATCCTCGAAGCTCCAGGGTGGTACACCGCATACACGCCTTACCAGCCGGAGATCAGCCAGGGTCGACTGGAGGCCTTACTCAATTTCCAGACGATGATCTGTGATCTGACCGGTATGGAAGTGGCCAATTCATCGATGTTGGATGAAGGCACCGCCGCCGCTGAAGCGATGACGATGTGCCACAGGATCCAGGAACGGGCTCGCCGTAATGAGCCTGCGGATCTGTTCTTCGTTTCTCAGAGTTGCCACCCGCAGACGATCGAGATCGTCAAGTCGAGAGCGGCCCCACTGGGAATCGAGGTGGTGGTCGGGGATCACCAGGACTTCACCTTCCCGACGCGCTGTTTCGGCATATTGTTGCAGTATCCAGATACCGACGGCAGAGTCATCGACCTGGATGAGATCAGTACCCGCGCCCACGATGCCAATGCGCTGGTGGTGGTGGCGGCTGACCCTCTGGCGCTGACCTTGTTGCGCTCCCCGGGAGAAGCCGGCGCCGACATGGTGGTCGGGTCGACTCAGAGATTTGGAATCCCGATGGGTTTTGGTGGCCCTCATGCGGCTTACCTGGGAACCAAGGAGAAGCATCAGAGACAACTTCCGGGTCGCCTGGTCGGTGTTTCCAGAGATTCCCAAGGCAAGGAAGCACTGCGACTGGCGTTGCAGACGCGTGAGCAACATATCCGTCGCGACCGAGCGACCAGCAACATCTGCACGGCGCAGGTACTACTGGCGGTTTGCGCCGGGATGTATGCGGTTCACCACGGTCCGGAGGGGTTGACCACCATCGCCAAGCGGGTGCGATTGCAGTGCGAGATCCTCGCCAAAGGGCTTGAGGATCTGGGACACGGTGTGGGCGAGGTGCTTCGCTTCGACACCGTGAAGGTTTTTCCTGCAGGAATCTCAGAAGAAGAACTGAAGAACCGGAGCAGTGCTGAGGAGCGAAATCTACGCTACTACGGCGATGGTGCAGTGGGCATCACCTTCGATGAAACCTGTCAACGAGAAGACATCTTGTCGATCTTGCGAATCTTTGGAGCCACGGCGGGGTCGGTGGATCTCGATTCGCTCGCCGCAGGTTGTGACATGGAGATCCCCGAGGAATTGGCGAGGAATACCGAATTCCTGACCCATCCCGTATTCCATCGTTATCGATCCGAGATGGAACTGGTGCGCTACATGCACTTGTTGGAAAACAAGGATCTCGCGTTGAACACTGCGATGATTCCGCTCGGTTCTTGCACCATGAAGTTGAACGCAGCCGCAGAGATGTTCCCGATCTTGTATCCAGGATTCAGCCGCATGCATCCCTTCGCACCGAAGGAGCAGACCGCAGGATATCAGGTTCTCTTCGATCGCTTGGAACTCTGGTTGCAGGAGATTACCGGGTTCGATGCCGTTTCACTGATGCCGAATGCTGGCTCGCAGGGTGAGTATGCGGGGTTGATGGTGATCCGGGAATACCACGAGACCCGTGGCGATAAAGATCGAAAAGTGTGCTTCATCCCTCAGTCTGCCCACGGTACCAATCCTGCCAGCGCCACCATGGCGGGGATGGAAGTGGTCGTGGTGCGCTGTGATTCCGAAGGGAATATTTCGATTGAGGATCTTGAAGCAAAGATCGCCGAGCATGGGCCGCGTTGCGCTGCGTTGATGGTCACTTACCCTTCGACCCATGGAGTCTTCGAGACCTCCATCCAAAAGATCTGTGATTTGATTCATGAGACTGGAGGGCAGGTCTACCTCGACGGGGCCAACATGAATGCGATGGTCGGACTGTGCCGTCCGGGAGACATCGGCGCAGATGTCTGTCACTTGAACCTGCACAAGACCTTCTGCATTCCCCACGGTGGCGGGGGACCAGGAATGGGCCCGATCGGAGTGCTGAGTCATCTCGCTCCCTTCTTGCCAGGACATCCGGAGAGAAAGACTGGCGGGGAGCAGGCGATTGGCACCATCTCTGCGGCACCCTTTGGAAGTGCGATGATTCTACCAATCTCCTATGCGTACATCCGGATGATGGGGGCCAGTGGACTGCGGAGGGCCACCGAGGTGGCCATCCTCTCCGCCAACTACCTCGCTCAAAAGTTGCAGGAGTTCTACCCTGTTCTATACCGCGGGGAGCAGGGCCAGGTGGCTCACGAGTGCATCATCGACACCAGGGTTCTCAAGGAGAGCGCTGGAATCAGTGTCGATGATGTTGCCAAGAGGCTGATCGACTACGGCTTCCATGCACCCACCATGTCATGGCCAGTTGCGGGAACCTTGATGATCGAACCGACGGAGAGTGAGTCGAAACAGGAGCTGGATCGATTCATTTCGGCGATGATCGGAATTCATGCCGAGGCGAAGGCGGTCGAAGAGGGAACCTATCCAGCTGCGGATCATCCTCTTTGCAATGCGCCTCACACTGCGGAGATGGTATCTGCCGATCAGTGGGACCACCCGTATTCTCGCGAGAAGGCGGGTTATCCAGGAGCGAAGCAGAAGGCCAACAAGTTCTGGCCTGCGGTCTCTCGAATCGATCAGGCGTTTGGCGATCGCAATCTGGTCTGTTCCTGTCCTCCGGTCGAGGAATATCTGGAATCATGATCGGTTCGTCACATGCTGCGAGGAGTGAATCCTCAGTCCTGATCGGTCTGGATCAGTGCAGCGTGTAATGCGCGGACCCCTCGGACCAGGTCTGCTTCCTTCACCACACAGGAGATGACCAGGTTCGACGAGGAGATCAGGTCGAGGTTGATTTTTTCTTCTGCGAGCACAGAGAAGATCTTCCCTGCAACTCCAGGCTCTCTCGCGATTCCTTCTCCCACGATGTTGAGAAGTGCCACCTCGTCGTCGACGATCCACGAGGCACCTCCCACTTCTTCGACCACCTTTTTCAGGTTTGTCTTTTCGATGAAGGTATTCGAGGGAACCACGAAGGTGATGTCGTTGTGACCCTCGTGGCTCTGGGCCTGAACGATCAACCTGACATTGACTCCTTGATCACCGAGTGCACTGAACAGGCGGGCAGCAATGCCCGGTTCATCGGGTACCGATAGGATCGAGACCTTACTCACATTACGGTCATCGGTGACCGCACGAACTACCACTTCTTCCATCGGTTCATCCTTTCCAACGATTCGGGTTCCTGGACGATCCTCGGTGGCCGAGGCGACCACCAGCGGCACCAGGAATCGACGAGCCAGTTCCACCGACCGACCATGCAGCACCTTCGCACCTTGATTCGCCATCTCGAGCATCTCGTCGTAACTGAGGACAGCGATTTGCACCGCATCGGGAACGATTCTCGGATCTGCGGTGAAGACTCCGGTCACATCGGTGAGGATTTCGCAGCGTTGGGCACCGAGTGCAGCGGCCATCGCTACGGCACTGGTATCCGATCCTCCACGACCCAGCGTGGTGATCTCTTGCTGCTCATCTGTACCCTGAAACCCTGCCAGAACCACGACCTGATCGTGGGCCAGCGCCTCGACCACTCGATCCGGGTCGACTCGCAAGATCCGAGCCTCTGCGTGACGATCATCGGTGACGATTCCACCTTGCTGACCAGTGAATGAGATGGCAGGAATCCCCAACTCGGTCAATGCCATCGACAGCAAAGCCATCGATTGCAATTCTCCGGCAGAGAGCAAAACATCCATCTCCCTGCGAGGCGGGTTTTCGGTGATCTCCTGTGCCAGGGAGGTGAGGCGATCGGTGGTATCGCCCATCGCGGACACCACGCAAACGACATGCATCTTTTCTTCTCGACAAGTGGCAATCCTACGAGCGGCACTCTGGATCAGTGACGGCGATGCGATGCTGGTACCGCCAAATTTCAAGACCAGGATCGGTTGGCTCAGATCGGAGGGGGTCATGCCAGCTTCTCCACCTGTAAGCCAACCCGATCCACTTCGAGGATCCGGACCTCGCACGGAGTGCCTGCGGCTTCCAGCGCCTTTACCGCGGCAGTTGCGACCTCTGTGCCGGTCTCAGGGTCTGGCAGGAAGCCCGCCAGCGTCGGGCCGGCACCGGAGAGCCATGCGCCACGAACTCCATCTGCTTGTTGAAGAGCCGCCAGCGCATCGGCGAGACCGGGGATCAAGGGTAGTCGGAACGGTTGGTGCAACTGATCGACCGCACCCTTCTCGACCGCATCCCAGTCTCCCCGCGCCAGTCCCGAGATGAGGGTCGCCATCGAACTGAGATTCGAGATGATCGCGGTTCGGGGATACCGATCGGGCAGTGCTTCTCGGGCTTGCCGGGTCGGCAATGGGATCGCTGGAATCAGGGCCAGTATTCGAGGCTCCGATTCGATGAAGAGGGGGCTTTGGCTCCAACCACCTTCGCCACCTGCTCCCGCCTGAAAACCACCGGTGATACATGCCGCAGCATTATCAGGGTGCCCCTCCAGATCGGACAGGCGTTGAAAAACTTCTGCTGGATCAGGAGAGCAGTGGTCGCGCAGGACCAGTCCTGTGACGACGCCACAGGCATGGGCTGCAGCACTGGAACCGAGACCGCGAGCCATCGGAATGGTACTGACGATCTTCAAGGAACTGTGGTCGAGAGCATTTCCTGCGATCTCTTCTGCGACCCGGGCGATGAGGTGCGTACGATTCAGAGGAAGCGTGTCGCTTCCAGGGCCCTCAATCTCGATGGAGAAACTATCGGTGGGGTTGTGTTGAAGTTCGACCGAGATCCCCAGGTTGACCGCAATCCCCAGCACGTCGAAGCCGGGTCCCAGGTTGGCACTGGATGCCGGAGCGTGAATTCTCCAGCGACTCATGACAGATCCATCGCTTTGCGCAGGGAGTCGAGGTCCGCATCGACGGGATCGGGGAAGATGGTACCAGCGACGGCTAGATCGGGATCCTTGAGTCCGTTCCCGGTGAGGGTGCAGACGATGGTGCCGCCGGCGGGGCAGATTTCGAGACCTGCGTGGAAGCGTTTCAGCAGACCGGCAACGCTGGCTGCACTGGCCGGTTCGCAGAACACACCTTCCCGAGCTGCGAGGTGGTGATATGCCGCGAGGATTTCCTCGTCTTCCACTGCCAGGATGGTTCCGTTCGATTGTTCGATGGCATCGAGGGCGCCCTTCCACGAAGCGGGATTCCCGATCCGGATGGCGGTGGCAATCGTTTCTGGGTTTTCGACCACCGAACCCGAGACGATCGGTGCTGATCCTGCAGCCTGGCAGCCCATCATCCGGGGTGGGGTTGGAATCCGATTGGATTCCAGTTCCTCACTGTATCCACGCCAGGCTGCGGTGATGTTTCCTGCATTACCGACCGGCAGGAAGTGGCTGTCCGGTGCATGACCGAGTTCATCTATGATTTCAAAAGACACGGTCTTTTGACCTTCGATGCGATAAGGATTGACCGAGTTCACCAGGGTGATGCCTTCCGATCTGGAGATTTCGATGACCCGTTGGAGGGCGATGTCGAAATTTCCATCAATGGGGATCACTCGAGCGCCGTGAATGATGGCTTGCGCCAGTTTTCCAGTGGCGACCTTTCCTGCCGGCAAGACGACCCAGCAGGGGACTCCAGCACGTGCTGCGTAGGCCGCTGCCGAGGCAGAGGTGTTGCCTGTCGATGCGCAGATCAAACCGCGACTACCCTCCTCCATCGCCTTGGAGACGGCCAACGTCATTCCTCGATCCTTGAAGGATCCGGTCGGATTGAGTCCCTCGAACTTGAGGTACACCTGGCGATCTTCTCCGATGGTCTGGCTCAGGGCAGGAGCGGGGATCAAGGGAGTCGAGCCCTCCTCGAGACTGATCACTGGCGTCTCGGGGGAGACCGGAAGGCGATGGGAAAATCGTTCGATGAGGCCAGCCATGGTTACTCCTCGATCCGGATGCGGATAGGTCTAGTGATGGATTTAAGGTCTTCGTCCAGGTGCGAAAGAGCGAGGTCGAGTCGTGTGGTTTCTACCGGATGAGTGAGGATTCGAATCGGCACTACACCGGCAAAGTCGAGAAGGTTATCTGGTTGGTCGAGTGCCGCGATTCCAACCTGCTCCGATGCCAGTGCGCCCGCGACACGGGCCAGCACTCCATGGCGGTCGGGAACCTCAAGGCGTAGGTAGTGGCGAACGGGTGTGGCGCCGGGGTCGGTGATCTTTTCAACTGTACCTGAAGCGGGGTAGGAGATGGCGTCGCCGCGGGCGGCGCGCAAGATATCGGCGACCACGCTGCCGGCGGTCGGCATGCCGCCGGCCCCCTTGCCCTGCAGAACCAGCGATCCAAACGGGGCAGCCTCGAGCAGTACTGCATTGTCTTCCTCGCGAACCGATGCCAGTGGGTGGGAAGTGGGAAGGAAGCAAGGCATCACACCGAGTGCGGTCCCGTCACCATTTCTTCTCATCATGCCGAGTAACTTGAGGCTGAGATCGTGTTGCCAGCCGAACTCGATGTCATGAGGGGAAAGTCCCTCGATTCCTTCGATGCGAAGTTTCTCGATGGGAACACTGCAGCCGAGCAAGATTCTCGCCAGTAGTGACAACTTGTGTGCGGAGTCCATGCCGCTGATATCCAGAGTGGGGTCCGCTTCGGCGAGTCCTGCTTGTTGAGCAGATTTGACCGACTCTTCGAAGGAGAGTTCCTCGAGGCGTCCCAGGATGAAGTTACAGGTACCGTTGAGAATCCCCGTCAGGCGATCGACAGGGCCGGCGGGGATCCCTTGCTGGATCACCTGCAAGATCGGCACCGCGGCAGCCACCGAAGCTTCGTAGTAGAGAGAGCGTCCATGTTCCTTGGCGAGGTCGAACAGTTCATCGCCATGAACGGCCAGCACTGCTTTGTTTGCAGTGATCACATCCTTGCCCTGTTCGATGGCGAGTCGGATCCACTCCCGAGGAGCTTCGGTGCCACCGGCAAGTTCAACGATGGCATCGATATTGGGATCCTCGATCGCTTCGATGGCATCGCCGCCGATGGTCGGGTGGCCGGGTAGATCGGCAGGCACAGTCCGATTTCTGGAAGGATCGCGCACCACGATGCGAGAGACTTCGATCGGTCGACCGGCTCGTACGGCGCACTCCTTACGAGTCGCTGCGAGCAGTTCGACGACGGCTCCTCCGACGGTCCCCAGTCCTAGTAGTGCGATGCGGTAACTCTCCATATCATGAAAGATCGGATCTGGAGGGGCATCGCTGCAATGGATTCCTGAAGAGTGTCACTATTTTTTTGC
>CAVOEM010000082.1:0-11458 GCA_963694575.1 Planctomycetes bacterium UBA1146
GCGTAATGCGCTTCCTTCGGTGCCGAATCCGACCGTGTTGTCGGCCAAGATCCCTCGGGTGAGTCCTCGATAGATGAACAGGCCACAGAGAGTGACCAGGAACGGTTGCAACTTCAATCGTGTCACCAGCATGCCGTGGCACGTACCCAGCGCCGTGGCGAGGATCAGTAATGCTGGCACCACCAGCCAGGGAGTTACGCCGACCACGGTGATGAGCCATGGGGTGAGGCAGCCGACCAGGCAGATCAATGATCCGATGGAGAGGTCGATACCACCGGTGATGATGACCAGCGAAGCACCGATGCCGATGATGCCAAACAGGGCACTTCTTCGAAGCAGGTTCTCGATGTTGTAAGCACTGACGAAGGATGGGCTGAACAGTGCTGTCACCATCGCCACCGCCACCAGCACTCCCAGGATGCCGAGCAGTTTTCGCTCATCTCTCATCGTGGATCTCCTCCGGTGGCCAGGGCCATGATCTGTTCCTCGCTAGTGGTGCTGGTGGTGAGAGTACCGGTGATCCGTCCCTCGTGCAGTACCACAACGCGGTGGGAAAGAGCGAGTACCTCCTCCATCTCGCTCGAAGAGAAGAGAATCGCCACTCCATCTTTCGACAGTTGTATCAGTCGCTGGTGTAGTTCTTCACGCGCACCGACATCGACTCCTCGGGTCGGCTCATCGAGCAGCAGGACTCCCGGGTGGAGGGCGAGCCACTTGCCGATCACCACCTTCTGTTGGTTTCCACCGGATAGATCTGAAACGGCCAGATCAGTCGCAGCAGGGCGCACATCGAGGCTCTTCACCAGTTGCTTGGCGACCTGCTCGCCGGCACGGCGCTCGAGCCAGCCGAAGGTGCGACCATGGCGGTGAATGCCGGGCAGGACGGCGTTCTGTTCGACAGTCATCTGGAGAGCCAGTCCCTGAGAAGCGCGTTCCTCCGGGACCAGTGCCAGTCCCATCTCGACCGACCTTGCGGCATCGAAAGGAGGGACGGCAATTCCGTCGACCTCCACGACTCCGGTTCGATCGCGTAAACCGAACAGCGCCTCGAGCAGTTCACTTCGGCCGGCCCCGACCAGTCCCGCCAGGGCGACCCTCTCTCCAGCTTTCACCTCGAGATGAATGGGATCGGAGTGGGCTGAACTGGTCAGATCCTCGATCAGCAGTCGTACTTCCCCCGAGGTGGTTTCCTGTTCTTCGATCGGTTTCAGATCTCGACCGACCATCAGGCGTACCATCTCAGAACGTTTGATCTCATCTCCTGCGAGGGAGGCGACAGGATGACCATCACGCAGCACCATCACCCGATCCGCCACCTGCTCCACCTCGGCCAGTCGATGAGTGATCAGTACGATCGCGGCTCCGGCGGTCTTCATCGCATCGATCTGATCGAGCAGGATGCTGGTTTCTGCCGGAGAGAGAGTGGCGGTGGGTTCATCGAGGAACAACACACGAGCATCGCCATCGAGTGCTCGGGCGATGGCGAGCAGCTGTCGTTGCCCGTGACCGAGGTCCCGTACCGGAACATCGAGAGGTATTTTGAGGGACACTTTTTCGAGAGAGTTGCGCGCCTGGCGCAGGCATTCGTCCTCATCGATGAGGCCAAATCGTCCGATCGGTTCGGACCCGAGTAGCAGATTCTGTGACACTGACATCGCGTCACAGAGTTCGAGTTCTTGGGGAATGTGGGCAATCCCGTGAGAGCGAGCGTCTGCTGGACCATGCAACGCCACCGCTTGGCCGTCGATACGAACTTCGCCTTCATCGGCCTGGTGAACACCGCACAGGAGCTTGACCAGGGTACTCTTCCCTGCGCCATTTTCTCCGATGATGGCGGTGATCTCGCCGCTTCGTATCGACAGGGAAACGGCATCTACTGCACAGACACCGCCGAACCGCTTGGTCACCGAACAAGCTTCGATGAGGGGTCCACTAGATGTCACTTGCCCAGTTTCTTGCGCATATCCTTGCGGAACGATTCGACTTCGGCCTTGCGAATGGTTCTGGCGGGAACCTTGAAGATTCCGTTTTCTGGAATACCAGAGTGGTCGCCAGAGGTGAGCGCTTTCAGAAGTCGCATCGATGCGGCCCCGTACTCGTAAGGATTTTGCACGATGGTACCGTGAACGGTGCCATCGATGATGCCCTGTAGAGTGCGCTCATCTTCGTCGAAACTGATGACTTTGACCTTGCCGCTTCGCCCCGATTGTTCGAGTGCTTCGAGAATCAGTGGAGTGTTGTAGGCAAAGAGGCCGATGCAACCGGCGATGTCATCATGACGCGACAGGATGTCCTCGACATTGGCCTTTCCCTTGGCCATATCGAACTGGTCGGTGAGGGTCGCAACCACTTCGAAGCCGTTGCCCGCAATCTTCTTACCTGGCTTGTCGTAGCGGCTGGAATCCCATTCACGACCGAGGATCTGGTCGATCACACCCTGGCGGCGCAGTCTTGCGTTGTCCTGTTCGAGTCGGCCGACGAAGATGGCCACCTTGCCGCCGTTGGGCAGTGCTTCCTCGACCAGTTCGCCGCACATCCTTCCCGCTTCATAATTGTCGACTCCAACGAAACAGATCCGTTTGGAATCGGGGGCATCGGAGTCGTGGGTGATCAGCAGCGTCTGCTCGGCGATACGATCGAGGAAGGGAGTCTGATTGACCGGATCGATGGGGCTGACGGCGATACCGTCGACACCTTTGACCATCAAGTCCTCGATGATTCGCTTTTGATCCGCCAGTCCATCGGGGGGCATGTGGAAGGTGGCATAGACCCCGATCTCGGATGCGGAATCTTGGACACCCTTGCCTGCCAGGACCCAGAAGTCGGCGACTCCGTTGGTGACGAATGCGAGCCTGGGCGCGGCATTGGCGTCCGGTGGAACCACCGACCCTTTGAAGGAATATGCGAGGTAGCCGATCAGGGCCAGTGCGATGATGATTGCGACAGTATTTCTCATGGGATCCTCCTCTAATCGAGATCAGGGCAGGCAGACGCCGCCATTGACGTGGATGTTCTGTCCCGTGATGAAGCTCGCCGCTTCACTCGCCAGGAAAACCGCTGCTCCACCGACATCGGCGGGAACCCCCCACCGTTGCATCGGAATCACATCGAAGTAACCTTGCTTCTCTTCTTCAGGATCATTTTCGTGCCGCTCGACTGGAATCCAGCCGGGCGAGATGGCGTTGACGGTGATGCCGTCGGGGGCCAGTTCATTGGCCATGCTGCGGGTCCAGCCCAATTGCCCACCTTTTGCGGCGACATAGGCGCTGAATGGCGACAGGCCACGAGTGAAGACCTCACTGGCGATGTTGATGATCCTTCCAGACTTCTGCTTTCTCATGTGGGGAATGGTGGCACGTGCGAGCAGGAAGGGACTCTTGATGAAGAAATCAATCATCGACTGGTAGAATTCCCAATCGTACTCCTCGATCGGCATCAGAGGTTGCGCTGGGGTGGCATTGATGACGACGATGTCGATGGGTCCAAGGGTCTCACTCACTTCGGCGGTGAGTCGATTTACATCGGCTTCGTCGGTGACATCTCCGCGGAACAGCGCTCCTTCATGACCCGCATCGCGGAATCCCGCAAGGGTCTCCTCGGCACGCTCGACATTGTTGTGGTAGTTGATGGCCACTCGAGCTCCGGCAGCACCGAAGGTGTGTGCCATCGCCTTGCCCAGTCCGGTGCTGGAACCTGTGATGAGAACGGTACGACCCGACAGCGAAAATTGATCTGACATCTGTGATCTCCTGAGGGTTTCTTGCGAATTCATGACCTGCGAAAAGTGTTCCTCGATGACCCGAGATATCGGTTGAAGGGTCGAAGTTTCGGATCATCGACACTACCGAGGCGCCGCTGGCACTGGTGGTCGGAACCTGTCACAGATGCATGACCCCCATTTCAGCAGTTCCCCGAGTATGGCCTACATCTTCGACTATTCCGAGTGTGAGGTCTCCGTATCTCCTCCCTCCTTCCCGCTGTGGCGCTGGGGAGAGTCGATCGGGTTCCGGTTCGCTTCGAGAGCGAACCACGGGGCGCTCCGGAGAAGCAAGAATCGCTTCCGAGGGGTTTCTCAGTCTCTCTGCGGCCCATTCCTGGAAAATCTGGTCGATTCGGGTCCATCTTGCTGAGGGTTCCGGATTCATCGGTAATGGGAGTGGCGAATTGTCCCGAAAGGACCGGTCAACTAGATGAAAATCGCAATTATTGGAGGCAGTACCGCTGGGCTGGCTACCGGGCTCAGATTGAGCCAGGGTGGCCATGATGTCTCGATCCATGAACGAAGATCGACCGGTCGTGTCGGTGGTTTTGGCATGCTCCTGACCCCCTCGGTTCGTCACGGCCTGATGTCCCTGGGATTGGCTGTAGATCGACTGGGTAGTCCTGTCGATCAGTTCGAGATCCGCGATGAGAAGAACCAGTCGATCGTCTGCAGAGATCTTCAGCAGACGACGGGAGTGGAGAGATCTGAACTTCAAAACCTACTCACCTCTGCGTTGGATCCACAACTGCTGCACCAAGGGGATTCCTTTTGCCATTTTGAATCGTCCGTCGATGGTCTGGCGAATGCCGCGATCTTCGAGGATGGTAGCCGGGTCGAGGCAGATCTCTTTATCGGCGCCGATGGGGTTCGCTCACGGGTTCGCCAGCAGTGGAACCCCGGTCCTGATCTTCGTTCGGTGGAAAGTGTCGATCTGGTCGGCAGCTATCACGGTGAAGTTCCAGAGGAGTTGCTGGGTCGGGCCCTGAAAATCATCCCTCAGGAGGGTGGACTGGCCATCGGAATGGTACCGACTTCGGATCGTTCAGTGGTCTGGTACATCCAGTGCGATCCTCGACGCTGGCCGCAATGTCTCACCGGTTCGGAAGAGCGCGCTCGCTGGTTGGAAGCACTGGTGGGTCAGTTTCCTGATCCGGTAACACAAATCATCCTGGGCTCTGACCTGGGCAATGTTCACCTGTGGAGAACCACTGACCGGGATTTACCGGAGACATTCCATCGTGGTAATGTGCTGCTGATCGGCGATGCGGCCCATCCACTGCTGACCTTCACCAGCCAGGGCACTGGATCCGCCATCGAGGATGCCCTCGCCATCGGCAGTCTTCTCGATCAGAATGGCGACGCTGACATCGATTCGGATCATCTTCCGGGGATTCTCGGGGAGTTTTCCAGGATGAGGAAGCCGATCCTGAAGGCACGACTCTACATGGGCCGTCGGATGCAAACCCAGTTTCTGAGGCATTCCTCTGATCGGCAACAGTTGGTTCCCATCTGCTCCTGAGCGGCCCACAACATCCGGGAGGATCATCGTTGAACTCCGAGAAATCTCCAGCGAGGTTCTCTTCCGATGAAGTGAATCGACCGCTGCTACGCCAGCGAGCTTTCAACCTCCGTTGGGCTGAGGTGGATTCCGATGTCATCCCGCTGACAGCGGCGGACCCCGACTTCCCAGTGGCTCCGCAGATCATCGACGCGGTGACCTCCTATGTCTCCGATGGATTGCTGGGATATGGGCCCCCGAGGGGTCTGGTGGAATTCCGCGAGGCGGTCTCCTCGATGCTAGAGGAACGTGGCGTTCCAGCTCATCCGGATCAGGTTCTGGCCACTGACGGTGCGGCGGCGGCACTGTGGGCCGCCTGTCGAGCGGTACTCTCTCCAGGGGACGAGGCGATCACATTTGACCCCGTCGATTTTCTGCTGCCTCATTGTTCCGAGCAGGCGGGAGCGGAGGTGTTGCGCTGTCCACTCCAGCCCGGTACGGGAGCGCTTCCCGATGGAGTTCTGGAGCAACGGATCGGACCTCGAACCCGGGCGATCCTGATCTGTAATCCACACAATCCGACCGGCAGGGTTCTTCGCCGGGAGGAATTGCAGAGGATCGCCTCCCTCGCCGTGAAACACGATCTGCTGATCATCAGTGATGAGGTCTGGAGCGACATCATCCTTGGTGATGTTCCGATGGTCAGTATCGGCTCACTCGGTGACGAAGTGGCACGAAGGACCATCACGGTCTCCGGGTTCAGCAAGACCTATGGTCTCGCAGGGTTCCGCATCGGCTTCATTCACTGTGGCAGCAACACCCTGGCGGATCAGGTGCTGGAGGCCTCGGGTGCCCTCCGAACCACCTTTGGAGCATCCGTGGTCTCACAGGTCGCCGCACAGGCCGCGATGCGAGAGTGCCAGGAGTGGCGAGTGGGATTTCTCCATCATCTCAGAAAGATGAGTCAGATCGGGGCCTCCAGGCTCGATGCCCTGGACGGTTTTCGTTGTCCTGAACCGGAGGGGACCTATCTGTTGTTTCCCGAGATCCGAGCGACTGGGATGAGCGAAACGGAGTTGGCCGGGCAGCTGGAGACGAAGGCGCGCGTCGCTGTGGTGCCGGGAGAGGAACGCTGGTTCGGTGCCGGAGCGAGAGGACATATACGCCTCTCCTTTGCCACCAGTGAGGAGATTCTGGACGAGGCACTGACTCGAATCGAGCGGTGGAGCGAGGCTCGCTGAGGCTCATTGCTTTTGAGGAAGATTCAGTTGGTCGATCCTGGCTGAATTGATCAGGTGACTGCGGGGACCGACATGGTATTCATGACAGGTGGTGCATCCGGATTGAACCTGCTGCCCATGACACTCGGTGCAGGTATTTCTGGAGATCGACTTCCAGTCGTTGCTCAGGTGTGGATCGATGGCCATTTCGTGACAACTGAGGCAAGTCGCACTGGACCCTGACAGAACATGTGGACCGTGTGAAAAGTGTGTCGCCTGTGGGTACGATGGAGGGCGCATCGATTCTGGAGACCAGCGGACCTTCGGTTCATCGTGCTGGACTCCGACGTGACAAGTTGCGCAGTTCCCCGCTGCCAGTGGCCCGAACACTTGCTGGAAGATCGACTCCGAATCGGGGTCCTTGCCGCCGGACTTCGCCTCCAGAGTGGCCCACTCCTGGATGAACCGATCGGCATGTTCTACTGGTCGGTAGCGAATTGAAGGCGCATCGAAGTACCAGCCACCGGCATTAGCCCACTTGTCTGGATCGATGGCGGAGATGGTTCCCCCACTCCTGGTAATACTGGATTCGTCTCGATCCGTTACGGCCAGACCTACAGGGGGGCTCTCCTCCAGCAGCAGATCATCATCATCTGCGAGTAGGTCGTCGTCGTCATCATCGGCGAGTAAGTCATCGTCATTCTGATCGCTGCTCGAATCATCTTCAGTAGAAGACTCCGGGGTGATGACGCCCTGCTCTTCTGGTGGAGGGAACCACGAGGCTCTCGCCTGCTCCAGAAGGGAACGGGGAAGTTTGCCAGAGAGTCGAGAGATCTGTGCCAGGTCCACGTCCATTTCCTCGGCTGGAGAGACCAGTGAACGGATGAAACTCTCCAGATCCGAGTCGAGTGCTATCCTGAGTTCGTTCTTGAAGTGGAGAGCCATTTTCTGGGTCGCAGCCAACACCTCATCGGGTTGGTCTTCCAGGTCATACAGTTCAACTCCGGAGAGAGCCTCCAGATCGGTATCTACCGACATTCCATCTCGAATCCATCTCAGACTCCATCCTCGGGGAAAGTCGGATCCAACTGTTGGCCAGGCTCCGATGTCTTTTCCATTTTGGGATAGTGCCTCGCTGTCCAGTGAGGGGATCGATAGAAATTCGATGCCTCGGTCCTTACCGGTGGGTCCATGCCCACTGATGGAATCGGCGTGGCAGGGAGCACAGGATGTGGCAAAGGGCTGCACCGCCATTCTGTGGCGGTCCGGCCCCAGGATGTGGCAGTCATCGCAGGACTCCGGTGCCCGGTCGGGATACTCAGCGAAGTGCTTCCTGGCATGATCGCCGTGATCGAACTGGATCGCCCTTTTCGGCTGCCCATAAGTACTGCTGAATTCAGGGTGCCCGTCATCGAAGGAAGGAAATTGCTGCTGGTGGCAAGTTTGACAGCGTGCGTCGTGGATGGATCTGGTGGATTCCTGCGGTCGATGTTCCTCGTGGCACCGAGCGCACGCCACGTTTTCAATGGGATGGCCAGAGTCCGATAGACCATCGGTGAGTAGACTCAGAGACTCTGGTGCTATCGAGTGCGGTTTGGCTCCATGTTCCCCCATCACGTGGCAGTCGAGACACTTCATGGTGGCATGTGATTCCCCCTGGCTCAGCAGTCCCCGACGGAGAAAATCGACAGAGATGAGATCGACCTGGTCGTGACAACTCGCACAGTCGAGGTGTGAGTGGAACGAACTGTGGGTGCCGGGATCGAGTATCGTGAAGTCGTTTCTGGAAAAGGCGATGAGGGCAATCCCCAGCGTCAACAGGATCGCTGCTCGGAACCATCTCTGCCGGGTTTTCTCCTCGCTGGGAACAGGATTGCATCGACCATCGGGAGCGGAGCAGCGGCCGCTGGTAGTGGGTCCCAGTTCACAGGGATCTCCGGGTCGACCGCACTGAAATGGCTGATTGGGTCGGAGATACTTGACCACTTTTGAATCGAACGGGCTGCGGTTCTTCTGCATCACCCCCCCGATCCAGCAGCAAAGGTGTGGACCACAAGAATGTGCAAGCCAATCAAGATCACCATCGATCCGGTGACAGGGAGATGGATCAGTAGCCAGCCTCGCATCCATCGTTGCAAGCGGAGTTGTCGATCCAGTTCGGACTTCCTGAGGATGAGCTGGTGGACTCGGTTTTCCACGCTGGCGGGTTCGAGTTGCGAGAAATTGATGGACCTCGAGTACCGCGATGAAATATCAGCAGGTAGGTAGCGACTCTCCTTGGAGCCCTTGGGGAGGAAGCCTGGACCGCTGTGCAAAAAGGGTCTGAGAACGGAGAGGTAGACCGATTCAAATGTACTGTTGGGTGCGGAACTCCTGAGTTCTTTGATCTCAGCGTCCGCCTTACTGATCAAGGTCTCGAGTTCTCCATGGATCCTCGCCGGCAGCAGGTGCATCGATTCTCTCAGTGGTTGAGGAATCGTTCGCATCAGAAACCAGCCGGAGAAACCGCTGAGAATGATGATGGCGTATCCGATCCACAGCAGGATGTCGAAAGTTCCGGTGGGGATTCGATAACCCGTATGTTCGAGAAAGAAGTAAGTACCGAGAAATCCCGTGGCCAGGTGAAGCATCAACCATGTCGAGGTCTTGCCCAGGGGCAGGAAGGGCAATTTCTTTCGCAACCCGTACAGGCCCAGTAGCAGGAAACTGGCCAGGAGGAACCAGCCACTGGTCATGGCCAGATCTCCGAGAGATCGACTGCTGACATGAAGACCATAGTTGAAGACGATGACCGCCACTGCGACGAAGATGATCATGCCGATCGAAGGAGTTCTCAGGTTGAGCATCAGGACTTCTTCCACAGGGCTGCGGAAAGATCTCGATCCCCAAAATTGACCCGATGAAGGGCATCATGTGGGCAAGCGTTGACACACGCAGGCCCGGCTGGCTGGTCGATGCAGAGGTCGCACTTGGTGGCCTTGAGGATGGGACTCCCTGAGACCGTATCGATGATGGGTCTTCCCACAGCATCTCTGATTTCCACCGTGCGAATGTTGTCGTACGGGCAAGCATCTACGCAGGTAGCACACCCGATACAGGTGGATTCTTGAATGATGACATTGCCACTGGAAAGTTCACGGTGGATGGCTCCGGTAGGACATCCGACGAGGCACACAGGGTCACAGCAATGCATGCACGCGGATGCGACCATCAACTGTGCGTGACGATACCCTTCACGGATAAACCTGGGATTTCCATCGTGAGTCGTGGCGCAAGCTTTGACACAGTCGTCGCAATCTGTGCAACGATTGAGATCGATGATCATCGCCTGGTTACCATTGATGGTTCGATGATTGACCAGAAATTCCAGAGTGTTCTTCGAGATATCGATTTCACGTTCAGGGCGGCTGAAGTTTTTGAGGAGATCTTCCCTGGAGATATGTGGAAGAATATATTTCTGGAAAGCAGAAGTCGAGATCAGAAGTAAATCGGTGGATCCGATGCAGTGAAAATCTTTGGTGGCTACAGGAGTACGATCAGAGTCCATCGCCTCGATCAATTCTTCCATACCGAAAATATCTCCAGGTCTCAAGTAATCCACGGTTTCGGTGGCTCCGTGACTGGTCCTGGAAATGCGAGCAAAACCGTTTAACAGCAAAAAGAAACCATCGAGACGCCAGCCCGCTTTCACGACCGGTGTTTCCTGCGCGAGAAGTGCATCTTTGTTTCCCATTACCGACCGGAGGCCATGATTCCAGTGCTCATTACCATGGCGTTCGAATCGGACGACACTCAGTATCTTTGACTTATCAGTGGTAGGAATCTTGTGGAAGAGAGGGATCTCGGAGAACAGGTTTCCTAAAGAACGAGTTCTTACCTCTGACTCGAGGTACTCTCGAAACATCCTGGACTTTCGACAGATGTCACGGATTCCTTGTAATCGAACCTCGATGCAGGTCGTTTTCTTGGCTGCGAAAACGGTCGCGCTTCTGTTGGATCTTCTGAGGGCTGCGATTTCACCGATCGACCTACCCATCGGAATCTCAACTGAGTTGTACTTTTGGATGAATTGATCGATGTCACCCGGTATTGAACGTGAGCGCCTGATCAATTCCATCTGATCGATGGTGGAAAATGCCGCGCCTGCATCGCTTCTTGATTCGGGCTCACGGGAGTTTTTCCATAACTGAGAGACCGCCTGCCACCATGTTCGTTTCTTCAACATCTTCCGGGTCTGCAGGACACTATCTCCAGTGGAATCCGTCAGCACATGGATTGAACCGGTCAGTCCGAAGAGAACGGATCCGCCGTAATCGCCCTTCCGGAGGATGATATCACCAGGTTGATATTCAATCAGACGGGCATCGTTCTTGAGGATCTCGGTAATGGTTGCGCCACTGGATTGGAAATCGGTGCAGGCAAAGGAGAGGACTGTCCCGGTCAGGGCCCAATCCACGAGATGGTCCGGCAGTAATTGGCCACCGAATGGTTGATCCCATCTTTGTGGTCGATCAACTCTGATTTCCTGATCATCCATCGTGGGTCACTTGTTCCAGGAGTATTACTTTGCCCCCGGTTTCACGCCGCGATAGTCCTCCGCTTTTGCGAGCAGGGGATCCACGCCTTCAAGAGAACTGCCGTCGTTAAGAACTGCGAATGCAACCACTGAGGCTGTGATCTGTTTCGCTGCTGTTGCCATGGCGTCCTGGTTTTTCAAACTCATCTTGAGGTTGGCAATGGCTGCCATGGCCTCCTGGATCTGGGGGTTGTCGATGGCCTTGTTCACCGCATCTAGCTTCTTTCTCAGTACGATGAACCGCTTGGCGTTCTTGACGGCGTAATTGCCCTTCCCTTTGGCCGTCGACACGGCCTGCAGGACGATTTCCATTTCCGCCATGATGCCGATGATGTGGAAGAGCCTTCGCTTGTCGATGGAAGCTACTTTGTTGTCTTTCCCCTTGGAATGGAAGTTGTTGT
>CAVOEM010000083.1:0-11331 GCA_963694575.1 Planctomycetes bacterium UBA1146
GGCGATCGGCTCTCCAACCATTGCTTCGATGGGTGGGTACTGGAGATTGCACGGCACTTGCGGCATCACCACGAGGACCAGATCGAAACTGGTCTGCCCGACCGAATTGCTGGCGGTGATCTGGTAACTCACGGCAACTGAAATCGCCATCGGAGTTCCCTCGATCACGCCGGTCGAGGCATCGAGACCGAGCCCGGCGGGGAGTAAGGGTGACACGCTGAAGACGCTCACGGATCCACATCCGACCGTCGGCTCGAGCGGGCCCACCCCATCTCCCACCTCGATCGACAGCAACGAGACCGGGTACTGAAGATCACAAGGAGGCTGGGACAGTACCTCGATGACGATGTCGAAACTGCTCTGGCCACTGGCATTGCTGGCGCTGACCTGATGGGAAGTGGCGTCAGAGGTGGTCGTAGTGACTCCCTCGATCACGCCGGTCAACAGGTCGATGGTCAGCCCCTGGGGCAAAGGCGGTGTCACTGTAAACGCTGTCACCAGCCCACATTCAACCGACGGAACCAGTGGCGTCACGGCCTCTCCCACCGGCACTGAAAGCAGAGCCACGGGATAGGTCAGAAGACAAGGGGGTTGGATCTCCACCTCAAGGGTCAGTGAAAAGGTCGACTCCCCACTGGCATTGGCAGCATGGATCAGATGCGTCGTCTGTCCACTGAGCTGCAGCGCGGTGCCGGAGATCATCCCTGAAATCGAATCGAGTTCGATCCCCACAGGGAACGCAGGCTCCACCGAATAGTTCTCCACCACTCCACAGGAGACCTGGGGAAGTTGCGGAGTCAACACTTCACCCTGTAGCAGTGACAGTGAAGATTGCGGGTAAGTCAGGTCACACGGTGGCACCGCCAGCACCTCGATGGCGAGGGTGATCGCTCCTTGACCGGCGGAGTTTTGCGCCACGATCAGGTAGATCGCCAGAGCACTGGATTCGGTTGCGATACCGCTGATGGCGCCGGTCATGGGGTCGAGGAGCAGACCCTGTGGCAGGGCCGGAGCGATGCTCCAACTGGTGGCCACTCCACATGAGGAAACGGGAACGATCGGCGAGAGCGGCTGATTCTCAATCCACTGAAAACTGAAGGCACCGTAATCGAGGTCGCATGGTGGTTCTTGCGACACCTCGATGGAGATGACGACCGTCACTTGCCCACCATCATTCTGAGCGACCACGATGTGGTGAGTCTGCGGATGAAGCTCCAGCGGGGTACCGGTGATGACGCCGCTATTCGGGTCGATGGATACCCCCAGCGGCAGATCGGGTTCGACCGTCCAGAGATCGGGAAGGCCCCCGTTCACTTGCGGCGCGACGGGATCGATGGTCGATCCGACCATCCAACCATCGATGTCGGGATAGGAGATCGACTGGGGAGGGAAAGTCTCTACTGTGGGTGAATTCCCCACTCCTCCACCACATCCGGCAAGCCAGCAGGCGATCATCAACAGATGCAGGATCTTCAGGCGTGACATCGGGGGTGTCCCTCACTTCTGATCAACTGAAAGCGACCGATACGATTACTCGCTCGGTACAAGATCCAATCTGGCACCAGCAGTGATCGGCAAGATTCCCGTCACTCCATCCAGCACCACGGTGTTTCCAACAGAAGGTATGCCCGGAGCACCAGCAGAAGGATTCCCCCAGTCCAGATCGGACTGATCCCCGGCGCTGTTGCCGGAGAAAGCATCTGGAATCGTACTGTAGGTGACCACTGCCACTTCTCGCGGAAGATCCGCCGTCAGCCCACCCGCGTCAGCAGAGAAGGAGAAAACGATTCCGAGGGTGAACCCATCCGGGGTCTCGAAGGGAGCGAAGAACTCGGGACCATTACCGTCGTTGAATCCAGTCAGATCCTGTCCCGGGACCACCGAGATCAGATCGAGGCGCTCGACATCATGAGCCAGAGCCAGCGAGAGCATCAGGATCTGGGTCGGGAAGGTCACGTTGTCCCCTCCTTCGGTCAAGATGATGCGAACCTCGGCTCCACCCTCTCCGGTGGTCTGGTCGTACTCACCGCTGATCTGTTCCAGCTGGTAGGTGAAGACTGGCGAGATGCGCAGGGCAATCTCGGTCTCGTCGTTGCCATGCTCATTGGAGGCGATGACGGTGTAGACGATCCTGGCAGTTTCGAGGGCGGGAGTTCCGGAGATGATTCCGGTCGTCGGATCGATGGAGACCCCCTCCGGCAAGGCCGGATCGATCAGCCACAGATCCGCCTCGCCACAGCCAGTGGTGGGTGAGATCGGGTCCATCGGTGCAAACGGTGCGACCACCTTGTCGTCTTCGAGGTAGGCGAGATCACAAGGCCCCGCAGGAATGATTTCGATGAGGATCGAGAAGTGGGCCGATCCACTCTCATTGGCCGCGGTCAGTTGGTGCAAGGTCGCATCCTGGCTGACGATCGGCGTTCCGCTGAGGACTCCACTGTGGGGATCGAGCAGAACCCCCTCGGGCAGTGCAGGATCCACCGAGTAGTCACTCGATGGTCCACATCCGAGAGTGGGAGTCAGGGTCGGAAAAGCGGTAAAGGCGAGAATCTGCACCGAGTCGAGTGAATACGCCAGGTCGCACGGCGACTCGGGAAGCACCCGGATCTCCAGTCCCACCGAAACCTCGCCACCGTAGTTGGATGCAGTAATGGTGAAGAATGCCGATGGGCAGCTCTCTCCGGGGGTTCCGGAGATGATTCCGCTCTTCGAATCGAGAGTCAGCCCGAGCGGCAACTCGGGAGTCACGATCCACAGATCGGGTGCATCGCCCTCGACCAGCGGGGCGGGAATATTTACCGGTTCACCGACCGTCACGACCCATTCTGCAGTCGGATAACTGAGTGCCGTGGGGGCCATGATCTTCGTGCTTCGGCCAAAACAACCACCGATAAGTGCGGTGAATACGGCCATCAGCAGGAATTTACTGATGAAGCTTGTAGAACTCGGCATCGGGTCCTCCTCAGGGCTATTGCCCATGATTTCATTGCGCACCGCGAGCCGTAGCCCGAGGTACTGATCGAGTCGATTCAAATGTAAGGCCTGAGATGGTGCTCAAATGGAAAGGAAAGGTAACGCCGATTGTAGCCATGTTAGGCATTTTGTCTATATTGACATTCTTGGTGCCCGCATAGCCAAATGTGCATATCAGCAATCTATGCGGCAATTAGGCAGGATAGACAAAAATTACAGTAATTGTCATTCCCGATGGTTCAAACAGCATTTGTTAGCAGTACAATACGACAGTAAAGTAAATGGCATAAGGGCTTCCAATAGAGATACCCAGTGCTCCATCTTGCACTCTCGATCAGCATTCTTCAGAGGAGGAGATCCGTGTTCCACTCTCGATTCGCACTCATCATGGCTCTGATAGTCGGTTTCGGCCTACCCCACCCCAACAGCCTCATCGCTGCTGACCTTCATGTTCCTGACCAGTTCAGTACCATCCAGGGTGCCATAGACTCGTCCAATCTGCTCGATACGGTACTCGTGGCTCCTGGGACCTACTTCGAGAACCTGACCTTCGCGGGCAAGAGCATCACCCTTCGCTCCACCGGAGGTGCCGCCCAGACGATCATCAATGGCAGCAGCCTGACTCGCGGTCCCAGCGATGGCTCGGTGCTCGTCTTTGAACAGGGAGAGTCTCCGCTGGCAGTGATCGATGGATTCACCCTGACCGCTGGAATCGGAAAAATCATCACCGACGCAGCCGGAACTTTTTCCAGAGGCGGAGGAATCCTGATCACGGGATCCTCCCCCACCCTGGTCAACTGCACCTTCTCCTCCAACACCGCACAACTCGGTGCTGGCCTCCATGCTTCGGGAAGTATCGCCCTGAACCTCTTCGGGCTCAGTTTCACCGGTAATAACGGCCTCGAAGGAGCAGGAGCTTACCTCCTCGATGTCAGTGCCGTCATCGTCAATGGCTGCTCCTTCACCGGTAACAACGCACAGACTGCAGGAGGCGGTTTGACTCTGGACGGTTGCATCGGAGCAGACGTCCTCAACAGCACCTTTGATAACAACGATTCTCTGATCGGGGGTGCCATCGATGCCAAGGCCACCGCAATTCAGATCTTTGATTGCCAATTCACCAACAATCAGGCGACCCTCATCGGTGGTGCAGTGACTCTGTTCCAGAGCCCGTCCAATATCGTGTCCTCTAACTTCTTCGATAATGTGGCGGGGCATGGTGCCGCCATCGGTATCGATGGAAGTTCGGTGATCCTCCAAAGAAGTGTCATTGCCAACAATTTCGCCACTTCTCAGGGAGGGGCCATCGCCTCGACCCTCAACTCGAGCAGCATCAACCTCAATCACATGACACTCGCCAACAACAATGCGCTACAAGGCTCCGCTGGCATCTACCTTCCGACCAATCCTACCGGAACCATCGTCTCGACCGTCATCGCCAGCCATTCCATCTTCTGGAATCCTGCCGGCACCGCCGAGATCAGCATCCCGAACCCTGCGACCATCGACCACTGCAACGTGCGGGGGGGATACCCCGGAACGGTGGTCCTCAATGGCGATCCTGGGTTCACCGACCCGGCGCTGCGCGATTACTCGTTACTACCGAATTCGCTCTGCATCGATGCCGGTTCTGCGCTCTCTTCCCCCGACCCCGATGACACATTGCCAGATCTGGGTGCCATCTGGCACGATCAGCGCCCTGCTGCGGCGACCGAACTGGTGTGCAGCCTGATCGATCCTTGCACCAACACTTACGGTGTGACCTGGACCCTCTCTGGCGGTGTCGATGCCGTGTTGATCTCGTTGGGATCGGATCCCACCAACATGGCACCGATGGCTTCCCTTCCGGGAAGTTCGACCAGTTGGACCACGATCATCAATCTTCCAGGGACCCCCACCATCTGTGTGGAGCCACTCAACAATGGCATGTCCCCCGCCAACGGGCCGACCTGCTGCGAGGTGGTCGTGGATCCGATTCCCGATCCTGTCCCCACCACCTTTTTCTCCTGCACCCTCGACCATGAAACCTGCACGGCTTCGGTGAACTGGATCAATGGAGAAAGTTACACCTCGCTCCAGTTGACTTCGAATGGGGTCGACCAAGGAATCTCGGCCAATGCGACCTCAGCGCTGCTGGCACTGGACCAAGATGTGACGACCACTGTTGCGCTGGTGGCCACCACCAATTGCGGAATCGTGCTGCCTCCAGTCAGTTGTGAACTGACCTGTATCGCTCCACCTCCGGCCCCTGCCACCGATTTGCTCTGCAGCCTGACGGACTTCTGCACCAACAGTTACCAGCTGAGTTGGGCCCTCAGTGGCAATGTCGATGAGGTTCAGATCTCGGTCGGTCCCGATGCGGCCAACATGACTCTGGCTGCCGTTCTGCCGGGAGATGCGACCAACTGGCCCACCACCCTCAGTGAAGGCACCCAGGTCATCTGCGTCGAGCCCATCAATAACGGTGCGCCGCCAACGACCGGACCCACCTGTTGTGAAATCCTGGTCGATCCACTGCCGGTCCCCGTGCCGACCTCGGATCTGATCTGTTCGGTCGACCATTACACCTGCCAAGCTACGCTGAGCTGGTTGAATGGAGAGGCCTACAGTTCGCTGCAGTTGACCGTCGATGGAGTCGATCACCCGATCACAGCGGATGCCACCTCGACCATCGTGACGCTGGCGGCAAATGTCCCCAGCCTGATTCTCCTCGGTGGAACCACCGTCTGCGGTGAAGCTCTGCCAGAACTGAGTTGCGAACTGACCTGCATTCCTCCCGACCGATTCATTCGCGGAGATTCCAACGCCGATTCAAACCTCGACGTCTCCGATGTCATGTTCAGTCTCGGTGCCGTGTTCGGGCAAGTCACCTCTTCGTGCCAGGACGCCCAGGACACCAATGACGACGGTACGCTCGATATCAGCGACCCGTTGTTACTGCTGCTCTACCTGTACAGCGGCGGATCTCAGCCTCCTGCGCCCGGACTGACCTGTGGCGACGATCCCACAGCAGACGCCCTGGAGTGCCCAGGATCGCCTGGCTGCCCCTGATCCCGACAATCCTGCCGCCCATATCATCGAGGCCCTTCCCCTCGCTCTGGAGCCGCCTGGGCTCCAGAGCGAGGGTTTACAATAATAGTCAAACACCGCCGAACGTAAAGCCATGGTCGTACTGTCCAAATCGACTGAGATGCTGAAATATGCCTCTAATCTCCAATATAGGTGGAATCAACGCGGGATCGCTTTGTCAGTCCAGACAGTTGACAATAAAATACAAGTCATTACAATAGACAAAAGGAAACATACACGGAGTAGTAACAAACGATGCGAAGGTCCGCCTTCTCTTCCTTTTCAGACCGCTTCGTTACGGCGCACAAAATCACAGCAAGAAGAGTTTCGATCCTGTAACCAATGCATCCGGTTGCGGTTCAGGTGAGAGTAGCGAGGAGTGTGGGATGAATGACAAGAGGACGCTCACTACTGGTGAGATCGCCAACTACTGCGGAGTCAACTTCCGCACAGTAATTCGCTGGATCCAGCGGGGACAACTGAGAGCTTATCAACTCCCCGGACGTGGTGACAATCGCGTAGAGGTCAATAACTTCGTGACCTTTCTCAGAGAAAACAACATTCCGATTCCACGAGAGTTCCTGCACCTGGCTCGCAGAGTACTCGTGGTCGAGGACGATGTGCTGGTGGCGCAAGCCATCGAGCGCGTACTGCGGAAGCACAACTTCGATGTGTACCTTGCCCAGGACGGA
This sequence comes from Planctomycetes bacterium UBA1146, assembly GCA_963694575.1. Classification (GTDB taxonomy): domain Bacteria; phylum Planctomycetota; class UBA8108; order UBA1146; family UBA1146; genus QNYK01. The sequence goes on from CAVOEM010000083.1 coordinate 6,735, forward strand.
TTCTCCGCCGGATCGCTGCTTCGTGAGCACCTGCCGTGCGTCATGACCCTCGATCTTCGGATGCCCGGCCTCGGTGGATTTGATGTCATCGAATACGTTCGTCTCGCTCCCGATCTGAACCTGACCAAGATTCTGGTGGTCTCTGCAATGGAGGACATCGAACTCGATCGGGCTCGCTTGCTGGGTGCCGATGACATCCTTCCGAAGCCCTTTGAACCCGAAGAACTGGCCGCTCGCGTCGTCCGCATGGCCGGAGTTGCTCTCCGAGGCTAGGCCCCATCCCTGGCGACGTCAGTGCTTACCAGACGATAACCCCTGTTCGATCGCTCACGATCGAACAGGGGTTACTTCAATTCTGGCGGGTCAGTTTCATCTTTTAAACCACTGGAGTGAACGGAGGTCGAAAAGATCCTCCAGCGATCTCTCCTCCAGTTGAATCTGCAGGAAGAGGCGGATCCGGACAGTCCACCACAAGCACCTGCGCTGAGACTGCGCCAATTCCAAACCCACCCCACCAGCAGGCTCACCCAGCAGCGCCACACCAGCTCAGGAACCGCAAGGAAGTAGCCTACGGCAATGGTCAGAGAAGCATCGAAGAGGATCGCTGTTTGTCGATCTATCGGACCCAGGTGGATCGACGTCCAGAGCCTCTGCACGAGGCATTTTGCCCCTGCTTTCCGCGTCTTCAGACGTCGAGTCGCAACGACCCCGGTCGACAAGCCACGAATCGCTGAAGGCCTTCTATTGGAATCGTCGGATCCGCCCTGGAGGTGGTAGAAGAAGTTGGCTCGGGTTGCGAGAAACTTCGCTCCAGCCTCTCCTCAACGGCTCCAACAACCTCATTCCTCGCAGCACTGACGATCAGTGGTGGACGATCAGTGGTGGACGATCAGTGGTGGACGATCAGTGGTGGACGATCAGTGGTGGACGATCAAGGACAACTGATTCGAGGAGTACAGGGCAAGATCAGTGGATCGGGAGCCAGATCACAGGCGGGATAAGGCATTGCAGGAGGATCCCCGAGGCTAAAGAGGTAGGTCACCACTCGAACCGCATCGCCGATGTCGGTGCCCCCATCGCCGTCGGCGTCTTCAGCCGCCAGGCAAGTTCCTGGAGGATCGATGCCGAACATCCGGCGCAAGATCACCACAGCATCTGCGATGTTCACGACGCCATTGTCATTGGCATCTCCGCGGAGAAACGGCACCGGGATCTCGATATCGATCAGCGCTGCGGAGAGTGACGCCTGCACCATGACTCCGCCAGAGAGCCTCATCAGGGCAGTGGAGGTGCCATTGATCCCGATCGGAGCGACGGCGGTTTGCAGCGGGTTGGGAACCAGCGCCACCTCGACCTGTAAATCGGCGCAATCCAGCACCACTCCCGCTCCCAGGCCAAAGCCGGACGGGAGCCCCAGATCGCAATTCAACAGGACCCGATCGGTGGGAGCGCTGCCAAGATCCACCACCCACAAGGCGGGGCCGGCGGGCCCGGTCGCCGCCATCACCTCGGCAGAGGGGGTCAATCCGGTCGGAGTGAGCAGGCTACGATCCAGTTCGATCGCCACGTCATAGGCTTCGATGGCACGGTTGGCAGCCACCTGCAGCGGGATCAGCGCCGGTAGCCCGGCAGCCACTCTCTGCGGTTCAAGATGGAAGTAACCACTGATATTTTGCGGTCCACAGAATGCCGTGATCACTTCGAGATCGCTGTGATCCATCCACAGATCGACCACTCCATCGGCGTCGAGGTCGGCAAAGCGAACCTCGAGCGGCCCCTGGTAACTGAAGAACGCGGATTCATCGAGGAATCTCGCATCGCCCTCGTTGAAGCGGGTAGCGACCACCCCTCCAGAGAATGGAGCGATGATATCCTGAAAGCCATCTCCATCCATATCCGCCATACCGATCCGTTGCATCAGTCCCCACCCAAACACTCCCAGTGGAATCTCATCTCCCTCGAGGAATCCGAGAGTTCCGTTTCCTTCGAGCAAGATCAGTGACTTGGTCATCCAGGTCCCCAGCACCACGTCCTGAATACCGTCACCGTTGAAGTCATCGGCTACGACCGAGTATGGGTGAGGTAACAGCGGAAAGAAAATCGAAGAGGCCACGGTGAAGGCGCCGGTTCCATCGTTCTCCAAGCACACGAACATGTTTCCATCTCGACAGGCCATCACAGCATCGAGATCGCCATCGTCGTCCAGATCATGTGCGAGAACATCCGTGGCCAGCGAGGAAAACTCGGTATGTGAAGGAGCAGAGAACAGAACTCCTCCACCGCTGACGGCTCCCAGTGATCGAATCACTGTCAAGGAAGCCGGTTGCATGATGAGATTGAGTACATTGGTGCAGCAGACGATATCGTCTCGCCCATCCCCATTCACATCGCAAAGTTGAAGATCAAAAGGAGTCCGATTCACCTGGCTATCGAGCGGGATGTCGAGGCGCGGACCCAGCACCCCACCTCCATTGATGTAGACCGAGATGTATCCACCAGGATCGCTCGGAGTCGCCCACGCCATCGCGATGTCCATGTCGCCATCTCCATCGAGATCCCCCACGTCGAGCGAGCGGACCAACCCGTCGACTCCTGCACCTGGATCGATCCGCACCCGGTTCCCATGAGCACCGGTTCCAAATCCAAAGCTGATGGTGATGACCCCCTGGCCATTGAGTGCGATCAAATCTAGAATTCCGTCGCCATCGATATCGGCGGTGGCCGAATCGCGGATCGAGATGCCGGTGGCGGTCGGAATCGGGCTGTTGAATGGGACCTGCTGACCCCAGCTGATCGAGACCCACAGCAGGGAATTGATCACCATCACCAGTGGAGTGGCTCCTAGTATGGGCCTCAGTATGGGCCTCAGTATCGGCCTCAGTATCGGCCTCAGGTGTAACATGGGTGCTCCAAATGAATCGGTAGATAGTTACCGAATAGTCGTTTCGATAAACTCAAACTCTGGCATCCCCGGATGAACCAGAACTTCGAGACCTGTTAGATTATCCTGCACCGGGTGAACACTGGACAGTAAAAACAAAAACTGACAGGTTTGGCGATTGTCGCGCGACACCATGAACAGGCGAGACAGGAGAGACAGGTCTGACACGTCTCCCCAGGCACTAGCGATCGATGCGGTTTGATCTTCGTCATCGACCTGTGGGTGAGTGGGCCGGAACGACACTCCTCTATAAAAAGAACGCCGGGGAACCTGATCAGGTTCCCCGGCGTTCTTGCCATCACCAAACTTCACTGCGATTCAGCGCCTCGGAGATTCAGCGGCTCGTTTTCTTGCCCGCTTGGCGGAATTGCCCCATCACCCAGACCGAGATCTCGCTGCGAACCTCGTCATTGGTCTGAATCTTCAGTTTTCCCAGCACCGTGGGCTTACTCTGATACTCCGACAAGGTGACCCAGACCCGATAGCTCTTCTTTGGAGAGACAACCTCGATCCTGGTCTGGAACGCATCGGCAATCTTTGGATCGAGTTGAACTCCGGTCACCTCGAACTCGATGGTCTTATCTCCCCCGGTCACCAGGATGCTCTTCTCCAACGGCTCCCCTCCACCGAGTAACTTGCTCGTCTCTCGGTTAAGGAACTTCAGATTTTGTTTCGGTTGGAGCACGATCCGAGGGCGATGATCGACTTGAACCAGGAAATCAAGGGTTCGTTCCTCACCGTCACTGGTCAGGACCTCTATCACAAGCTTTTCCTTGATCAACGCCGGTCGAGTATTGGCCTTGGCAGTGAGGGACAGGTTCCATTCCCGACCCACCTTCACTTCCTCCAGTTCGCCGATATCCAGCAACGATCCGCGCGACTTGATCTCGACGATCTCTACATCGAGAGGGGAACCCGCAGTGAAGGTGAAGGAACTGGAGAGTTCGCCTCCGGCCAGACCTTGCAGTTTCAGGGCCAGCGGCCGGGTCTCTAGAATCTCCAGGATGGTTCCCTTGATACTGAGCTTGTACTCGGGGTTTTCAGGATCATTCGAGAAGACGGTCACTGTCTTGGTGATGTTCTTTCCACGAGCTTTCTTCGCGTCGAGTGTCACGGTCACGGTTCCCACCCCACCGGGGGGGATCTGGTCGTCATGATCGGCGACCAGGCATCCTCAGGTGCCGTTGACCTTCTGGATGATCAACACTTGATCTCCAGGATTCTTGATCTCGAAGACATGTTGGAATGGCGATCCCTTGATCAGTTCGCCCCACTCCGCTAACGGCGCGTCACAGACGATCTGTGGCCCCGCCGGAAAAGTGTGGCCCGTCTTCCATCCACCGGGGTTGGCGCTTCCTTGCAGAAGCACTCCTGCACCCAGCAGGATCAGCAGGCCTGTCATCGTCGCACTTCTTTTCATCGCTTCACTCGCCTCTTCGTCTTGGCCAGAATTATTCAGCCGTTCATTGTCCTTTGCGGATCTACACCATCCACAGTCCATCGGCACTCCCAGCGATACCGCAGCACGGCCTCGGGAGCATGAGGAAGTATAACACGCCTCCTGCAAATCCGGAAATTGAGCCGCGTCAGCCACCGGATCAGCGGATCAGCGGATCAGCGGATCAGCGGATCAGCGGATCAGCGGATCCGGGCGAT
>CAVOEM010000084.1:0-11173 GCA_963694575.1 Planctomycetes bacterium UBA1146
GAAATCTCCTTGATGATCGCCTTGATGCGCTTCTCGAATTCTCCACGGTACTTGGTTCCCGCAAGCAGAGAGGCCAGGTCGAGAGAGACTACCCTTTTCCTTGCGAGTACATCGGGAACGGCGTTATCTGCGATGCGCTGGGCGAGTCCTTCCACGATGGCGGTTTTTCCGACACCGGGCTCACCCATCACCACTGGATTGTTCTTGGTCTTACGGGAGAGAATCTGGATGATTCTCTCGATCTCTTTGTGACGTCCGATCACCGGATCCAGGCGGTTCTGAGCTGCAACGGCAGTCAAGTCCACACCGTTGGAATCCAGGGTCGGTGTCGCCACTCCGCTTCTCTTGACGGTGCTACCTGGTGCTTGGTCCACTTCGCCTCCCAGCATCCTCTGTATGACATTTTGAAGTCGGTCTTTTCCTAGATCTCTCTCCGACAGAATTCGGGAGGCTTCTCCTTCTTCTTCTTTTCCCAGGCCGATCAGCAGGTGTTCGGTGCCGATGTAGTACTGGTCAAGAACCACTGCTTGTTCGCGCGCCAGTTCAAGGCAGCGCTTTGCATGTGGTGTGTAAGTAGTTTCCAGAGGCGTAGTTGCTGTGTTTCCAGGGATCCGGCCCAAACTGTCTTGAAGTGCTGACAGCAAGTCATTGACAGTCTGGTCGCAGCGCAAGATCGCCTGGACTGCAACGGAGTCCGGTTGATGCAGGAGAGCCCATAGAATGTGCTCTGTTCCTACATACCCATGACCGAGTCGCTTGGCCTCACTCTTGGCGGTCTGTAAAACCTTCTCGGCTTTCTCAGTGAACTTCACAGCCACGATGGGCTCCCTCCTGCAAGACACTCCCAGGTGCGGCATTCGCCGACAAAGGAGTCTAGGATGCTGAGGTCGATGACGACAAATCAGGCCTACGGTGCGATTTAGGAAGTGGGGATATGGGCCGAATACTCCCCTCGGATAGTACCTGGTGTAAGATATCGCGAATTGGACCCACGGATTCCCATAGCCAGGAGTTGGATCACCGATGAATTTTCCATTTGCCCGTTCCTTGACCTGTTCAGCGGCAATCTTGCTGCTGGCCACCGTGCAACTATTCAGTTTCGACCTCGATGAGCGAGCGGAACTCCTTCATCTGATCGAGACGGGCCAATACCAGGAAGCGGGCGATTGGGTCGAGGAAGAGCCAGGAATCTTTCCGTTACTCGAAGCGCGTCTCTTCCGCGAAACCGGTCGCTCAGAGCAAGCGCTGAAATCCTTGACCTCGCATGTGTTGTTCGCTGGAGGAACTCCCGATCTTCTGGTGGCCGCTGCCGGACTGGAGATGGATCGAGGAAGAGATGGAGTTGCGGAGGCTTACTTACTCAAGGTGTTAGATGCGGAACCAAAGCACATCGAAGCTGGCAGCAGATTCGGATTGTTGAAGATCAAACAAGGAAAACGAACTGAAGGAGAGAAGAAACTGCGAGAGGTGCTCGACATCTACAAGAAGATGTCGAGGGAAGAAGCGCAACGATTGAGTCCCGAGCAGTTCGTCTGGTTCGGGAAAACTTGTGAAGGTCTCAATCGTTTCCGTGATGCCTACGAGGTGATGTATGACAGCGCATTATTCGTCGACAAGAACTCGGTAGCGGCCCATGCCGCCAGCGGCCTCGCTCTCAATAGTAAGTACAACTACCCCGACTCCAGAAGCCATTATCGCGACGCACTTTCCACCAATCCACGACACGTCGAATCTTTGATCGGATTGGCTCGCTCGACCTGGGCCGACTATCGCTTTCCAGGAGATCGGGGCCAGGAGGTCCATGACTTGATCGCCAGGGCCAAGGCCGTTTCCAGCGAATACCCGGCGATGTTGATCCTGGATGGAGACCTGGCCTTTGGTTCGGAGCGCTGGGAAGAGGCGGAACGACTGTACAGAGCGGTGCTGGAAATCGATCCCACGCACCAGGAAGCCCAGGGGCTGCTCGCTGCAGTACTGTGGGCCACCGCTCGGCTCGATGAGTTCGAGCAGCTACAAACCAGTGTCGAGGAGGCACACCCAGCACCTGCAGTGTTCCATGTCACGCTGGCGGAGAGGCTGGTCGATCGATTCTTTTACAGGGAATCCTCTGAACACGCCCAGAAGGCGATGAACCTGGATCCCGGATTGCCCAGGTCCTATGCGATCTTCTCCATCAATGCTCTGCGCAGCGGCCTCGAGAGTGAGGGGAGAGTCGCACTCGAAGAAGCGTGGCTGCGAGATAAGTACAATGTGTGGGTGAAAAATACTCGAACCCTGATGTCTCATATCGATGAGAAGTTCATCACCACGGAAGAAGATGGACTTGTCATCCGAATGCGCAGCGATGAAGAGCCATGGTTGATGCCATACATCCTTCCGTTGCTTCTGAAGACTCGAGCGATGTTGGAGCGTGATTACGAAACAGTCATCGCCAGGCCTCTGACCGTGGAGGATTTCTCGGATCACTCCTATTTCTCCGCAAGATCGATTGGATTGCCCGGTCTTGCAGCCAGTGGAGTTTGCTTTGGGCGGCTCGTCACTTTGACCACTCCGAATGCGATTCCGGGAAACTGGGGCGCGGTAGCAGTGCATGAGTTCGCACACGTGGCGACCTTGCAAAAAGCGAAGCACCGGATCCCGAGATGGTTTGGCGAGGGATTGTCAGTCTACGAGGAGGGGCGTACCCAGCCACGCTGGAAACGTCATGAGCCCTTGTTGATGGCCTCTGAATTCCATGGTGGAACACTGCGAGGAATCGACGATCTCCAGGGGGCCTTCATGAGTCCGAAATGGCGAAACGAGATCATGGTCGGATACGTCCAGAGCGGTCTGATCTGCGAGATGATCGGAGAATCACACGGCCTCCCTGCGATCCGCAAGATGCTGGAGGCCTATTCCCGTGGGAAATCGACTCCTGAGGTGATTCGTGGAGTGCTCGGCCAATCGACCGAACAGTTCGATGCTCAGATGAAGGAGTGGTTGGGCGCGTGGATCCTGGCCAATGGAGTTGGCCCGAGTTTCCAGCAACGGCATGTCGAGCACCTGAAGGAACGTGCCGACAATTCCCCCGACGATGCATCGGCATGGGCCTGGTTGGCGGCGGCGTATTTCGGTTCGGGACGCAAGGCCGATGCGGAGTTGTCGATGGGAAAGGCCAGCAAGGTCGCTGAAGGAAATGCAGATCTCGCCGCAGTTCAGGGCTGGATGCAACTGAGCGAAGGCAAGGTGGATAGTGCTATCGAATCACTGCGAAAGGCGATCGCAGGGGAATCGATCTGGACCTATCGATGTCAGATCCTTTTGGCGCAGCAATTACGAAAGCGTGGTGATAGCCAAGAAGCGCTGGACCTCTACGCTGCGGCAACAACAAAAGCTCCGAAGTCCACCCGGTCACCGGTGGGAGGTCGTAGCCCATGGATTGAACTGGCGACGATTCAGGACGATCTCGGATGGACCGAGGAGTCGATCGACTCGCTGCGAGCACAGGTAGCCAACGATAGAGATGATGCCCCTACGCGACTCGCACTGGCACAGAGATTGGCGCAGAAGGAAGACTGGCCGGGGGTGGTCGATGCTGCGTGGGATCTCCCCTTCATTTCTCCTTACGCAGATGACGGGCATGTATTACTGGCCCGGGCTTTCATTCAGGTCGAGGCATGGGGCAAGGCCCGGAGAGAACTGGAACTGAGACTCGCCGCTGAGACTCCTGCACTGAAGGAGATCTATCCCGATTATTGCTGGGTGTTGTGGAAGTTGGATGAGAAGGAGAAGGCTCTCAAGTTCTCCATCCGTGCCCTGCGTCTCGACCCGGCATCCGTCCGAGCTCAGCAGGTCCGGGATGCACTGGAATCGGAAGACTGATCAGTTTCACAGGAACCGCTTCTCAGACGGCACAGGAGTACGAAATCAGTCCTTTTGAGCTTGCTCGATTTCCTTGACCTCTTTCTGGGCCGTTGCTACCTTCCCTCCTTGCTGCGAGGTCGATGAGCAGGATTCCTGATCATCTTCCAGAGGCCGATCAGGAGCGTCGAGCATGAATCATTCCTCGAGTTCCGAACCTGAAGGAGATCCAGCGAAAGCGGCCGCCATGGTGCGCCTGTCGACACTGGGTTTTCAGGTTGTCCTCACCTTTATAGCCCTCGCTTTCGGGGGGGCTTGGTTGGACGAAAAGTTCGAGATCGCTCCGTTCGGAACCCTTGCTGGAATCGGACTGGGACTGGTTGCCATGGTAAAGATCTTGTTGCAAGAAGGTCAGGGGCCGCGAACTGTTCGGGAGGATGAAGAGTCCCCCGGTGGTGAAGACGAGGCTCGATCTTCAGAAGCAGAGGAGAGGGAATGAGCCTCTTCCAGGTCTTTCTGGCGAGAAGTGCCGGGATCGTGCTGCTGGCCAGCGGAGTCGCCGCAAAATTCGTGAGTGAAGAGTGGGGCGACGATTCTCTCGACGGTGCGCTGATTTGTCTCACTTGGAGTTGCTTCTGGGCGGTCGGGCTGGGAGTCCTTGGATTTCGCAGTTTGAAAAAAACGCTCACCTGCGAGTCGCACAAGATGGCTGGCGAGATGTTGAAGGGTGTGGTGCAAAGAGCGTTTGTGCTCTTTGCTAGCATGGGCCTGGCCCATGCGATCACCGAGAGTGTCAACGGTTCCGGAAGTCTCTGGAGCCCACGAGCACTGCTGGCGACCACGGTCCTGTATCTGCTGGTGCTGGGAGTGGAGATCGCAACACTCGCTCAGGCGCTGAAGCGGGGAGAACTGGAAATGTCCACCTCGGTGGGTGTTGGAAGACAATCGAGCGAAAAGATGGATACCGAAGACGCTCCTGAAGGGGCCAAGGAAGAGGCAGGTAGATGAACGGGTTGATGCTGACCCTGGCAAGTAGTGATCCTCTGAGCCACGTGCTCGATCACGATTTGCACTGGCTCACCGACAACTTGCAGGTGACGAAGCATGTATTGATGCTCTTCCTCTCGGCATTCGTCTGTATCGCCATCTTCCCGATGATCGCCAAGAAGATTGCCGGTGGGGTTCCGGGAGGCCGGGCTGCGAGCCTGTTCGAGGTGGTGCTGCTCTACATCCGCGATGAAATGGTCAAACCATTTCTCGGCGACGATACCCAGAAATTCCTGCCGCTGATCTGGACCTTCTTCTTCGTGATACTGTTCTGCAACTTGTTAGGTCTGATACCCGGGTCTGCGACTGCGACGGGGAATATCAGCGTCACCGCAGGACTCGCTGTGATTTCTCTGGTGACCTACCACTTCGTCGGAGTTCAGCGAAATGGTCTGATTCCATACCTCAAGGCGAATCTTCTGGTCGGTCCGGCATACTTGTGGCCTTTGATGATTCCGATCGAAATCGGTGGACACATCATCAAGCCGTGCGCGCTGGCCATCCGACTCTTTGCCAACATGGTTGGCGGCCACATCATGCTGGCCGTGATCCTCGGATTTGCCGGGATCATTTCTGCAGAAAATATGCTGACAGGATCGGTGATCACCGTCGTGTCAGTCTTGAGTAGCGTGATGTTGACATTTCTTGAGTTACTGGTGGCCTTCATTCAGGCCTACATTTTTGCGTTCCTGACGACGGTATTCCTGTCGTTGGCTTTACATCCGGAACATTAGGCAGAAGAATCTTGACCCCTTCGGGGGCAATAAAGTTGGTTTGCCTGAGAATCGGGTGAACATCAGAAAGGGAAAATGATGGAATTGCTCATGGGACTCCTGAGCCTCGCAGAGGTCGACGGAAGCATGCTCGCTAACGGGATCCTTGGCGCAGGAATCGGCGCTGGACTGGCTGCTGTTGGAGCCGGAATTGGTATCGGAAGACTTGCAGGTTCCGCTTGCGAAGCGATCGCACGTCAGCCAGAAGCTTCGGGCGATGTCCGTGGTGCGATGTTGCTGACTGCGGCGTTGGTCGAGGGTGTGGCCCTCTTTGCAGTGGTGATCTGCTTCATGATCTACAACTCGATCATTGGGCTGGCTACCAGTGGGTAAGGCAGTTGGTGCTTCTCGAGTGATTCAGTTCCTTTCGGTTCTGATTCTGTCCCTGTTGCTTTCGACCAGCCAGTTGCTGGCAGCCGATGCCGCTGGTGGTGCGAAGAAGGGATTGCTCGATCCTGACATGGAAACCTTCATCTACACGGTGGTGGTCTTCTTGTTGGCGTTTCTGATACTCAAGAAGAAGGCCTGGGGGCCGATCGCAACTGCACTGGATGAACGAGATGCGAAGATTCGCGAGTCTCTCGAGGCCGCGGATCGGATGCGCGTGGAGCAGCAAGCCTTTCAGGCAGAGCAGGAGAAGGTGCTCGCCGCGGCTCGCAAGGAAGCCAGTGCCATCGTTGCGGAGGGCAAACGTGATGCCGAAGTCGTTCGCGACCAGGTAGTTGCCGATGCTCGTAGCCAGGCTGAGGACATCAAGACCAAGGTGTTGTCAGAGATCGATCAGGCCAAGGAAAAGGCAGTCGACGAGATCAACACTCGTGCGATTGATCTTTCCATCTCGATTTCCGAGAAGTTGATCGGTCACTCGGTGACAGGCGATGATCACGAACGTATCGCCCGCGAAACCATTTCCGAGTACGAGAAGATCAATTAGGAGTTTGTGATGGCAGCAGGCATCAAACAACGGCACCCGGTCGCACAGGCGTATGCCCGTGCGCTGATGGAGGTGGGCTCCGCCAGCGGCGAGGCTGAACTTTACGGTGACCAGCTGGATGCTCTGACAGAAGCGGTCGAATCCGAGGCCAGCTTCAAGGTGTTCCTGGAAAGCCCCAAGATTCGTCGTGGGGACAAGAAGGAAGCGTTGGAGCGGGCTCTGCAGGGTAAGGTCTCGGACCCGGTGTTGAACCTGGTTCGGATTCTGATCGACCGGAATCGGCAGGCCCTGATCGATGACATCGCACAGGCCTACAGGGAACAGATTGATGAAGTTGCTGGCAGGGTCAATGTGACCATCACTTCTGCAGTAGAACTCTCTGCAGAGGTAAGGGACGCACTGAAAGCAGCGATCGAGAAGAAGTTGAACAAGGAGGTGGTCTCTACCGAACTGGTGGATGCTGGCCTCTTGTCTGGATTGACCATCCAGATCGGTGACTTGGTTGTCGACGGTAGCCTTCGCACTCAATTGCGGAAGGTCCGTCAAGAAGTATCGCTTACTCGATTCGGGAAAGACCTGATCGATGAAAATTAATGCTGATGAGATCTCCTCTGTCCTCAAGAAGGAGATCGAAAACTACCAGTCGGACCTTGCAGTGGATGAGGTCGGTACCATTCTCGAGGTGGGAGACGGAATCGCCCGGATCTACGGCATTTCAAACTGCATGGCAGGTGAAATGCTGGCGTTCTCAAATGGCGCTAACGGTCTCGCGTTCAACCTCGAAGAAAACTCCATTGGAGCTGTAATCCTCGGTGAGTTCGCCACCCTCAAGGAGGGTGACGAAGTCAAGAGAACCGGCACCGTCATGCAGGTACCTTGTGGAGAGGCGATGCTCGGACGGGTCGTCGACCCGCTCGGTAATCCTCTCGACGGCAAGGGCCCGATCAAGACGGAACATTTCCGTGCAGTGGAATCCGCTGCACCGGGAATCGCGGACCGTAAATCGGTTCACGAGCCGCTTCAGACCGGGATCAAGGCGATCGACTCGACGATCCCGATTGGAAGGGGTCAGCGAGAGTTGATCATCGGTGACCGGGGGATCGGCAAGACCGCCATCGCCATCGACACCATCATCAACCAGCGAGACAGTGGCGTGATCTGCGTCTATGTTGCGGTGGGGCAGAAGGGGTCGACGATTGCTGGCGTGGTGGATCGTCTCGAGCGTGAGGGCGCGATGGCTTACACCATCGTGGTCAGCGCTCCGGCATCCAGTCCCGCACCGTTGCAGTACATCGCACCCTACTCCGGTGCTGCCATGGCCGAGTACTTCATGTACAAAGGTGGGCACACCCTCTGCGTGTACGATGACCTGTCCAAGCAAGCGGCTGCCTATCGTCAGCTGTCACTGCTGCTGCGTCGTCCTCCGGGACGTGAGGCATACCCAGGAGACGTCTTCTACCTGCACTCTCGCCTGTTGGAACGTTCCGCGAAACTCTCCGACGATCTCGGCGGAGGTTCGATGACTGCTCTTCCGGTGATCGAGACGCAAGAGGGTGAAGTTTCTGCGTACATCCCGACCAACGTGATCTCGATCACCGATGGTCAGATCTACCTGGAGCCAAACCTGTTCTTCGCGGGTCAGCGGCCAGCGGTGAACGTCGGAATCTCGGTATCCAGGGTGGGAGGTAACGCACAGATCAAGGCGATGAAGAAGATTGCAGGTTCACTGCGACTCGACCTCTCTGCATTCAGGGAGCTGGAAGCCTTCGCTCAGCTGGGAACCGACCTCGACAAGGCGACACAAGCCCAGCTCGACCGAGGTTTCCGCATGGTGGAGATTCTCAAGCAGCCACAGTACAAGCCGATGCCCATCGCCGAACAGGTGGTGGTGATCTGGTGCGGTGCCAATGGACATCTCGATAACCTGTCGGTCAGTTCGTTGGCAGATTTCGAGGACAAGTTGCTCAATCACATTCGCAGCGAGTTCCCCGAGATCCTCGAGGGAATTACCAATGCAGGAGAGATGAACAAAGAGGAAGAGGCGAATCTCACCAAGGTCGTCTCTGACTTCAACAAAGACTTCAGTGCCAAGTTGCCGCAAGGCTAGCGAGGCGAGGAGATAGCGTGGCCACCTCGAGAGAGCTGAAAAATAAGATCCGATCGGTGAATAACACCAAGAAGATCACGCGGACGATGGAGATGATCTCCACCGCCAAGGCCGTGGTCTGTCAGAGAAGGATCGAGGCTACCCAGCCATACGGAGATAAACTTGCAGAGATTCTGCGAGATCTCGGGGGTAGTGGGGATGGCCTTTCAGGTAGTTTCCCGCTGCTCAGAGAGGTCGATAAGCCCACCAGGGAAGCGTTGTTCATCGTTACGGCCAATCGCGGTCTTTGCGGTGGTTACAACACCAATACCCTGAAGTTAGCCGAGCAGTTCATCGACGCTCAGGCGGCAAAGGGTATTACCGTCGATGTCTACATGCTGGGAAAGAAGGGGATCAGCCGCTTCAAGTACCTGGGCCGTGACACGGTCGAGTCGATGATTCACTTCGAGGATCGTCCCACCTTCGAGGAGGCTGAAGCGGTCCTGGAACCGGTGATGACGAGTTTTGAACAGGGTGAGATTGATGGCGTGTCGGTCGTGTTCACGCACTACCTCAATGCCGCTCGTCAGAAGCCTGTTGTGCGTACTCTGCTGCCGATCACAGATGAAGAGTCGGATGACGACAGCAGTGCAAAGGGTGGTGGCGGGGAGTTCATCCTCGAACCGAGCCCAGAACTGATCCTTGGGCGGCTGTTGCCGCTCTCCTTGAAAATGCAATTTTTCCAGGCGTTGGTGGAAGCCGCAGCCAGCGAGCAGATTGCTCGCAGGATGGCGATGAAGAATGCGACCGACAATGCCGAGGAAATGGCGACGAAATACACTCAGCTCTACAACCGTACGCGTCAGGCAGCCATCACCCAGGAGATCCTGGAAGTGATCGGTGGCGCCGAGGTGTTGAACTGATCTAACTGGATATTCCGGCGAGCAGATGCCGTCGGATGAGAGACTGGAGCCAAACCCGTGAGCGAAACCGCAGTCAACGGCAAGGTTGTGCAGGTGATCGGTGCAACCATCGACGCCGAGTACCCGGAGGGCCACCTTCCTTCGATTTACAACGCCCTCAAGATCGACCAGGGTGACATCAGTTTGACTCTTGAGGTGCAGCAGCATCTTGGAGGCAACAGAGTGCGAGCCATTGCCATGGCTTCCACCGATGGTGTTGTTCGAAACATGGAAATCATCGATACCGGCTCACCGATCATGGTGCCGGTAGGGGAAGAAGTCCTGGGTCGAGTGTTCAATCTACTCGGCGAGCCGGTCGACAAGCTTCCTCCGGCAGAGGTCAAGGAATACCGGGCGATCCATGCGGACGCCGTGGCTTTCGAAGATCTCGAAGCATCTACCCAGGTGTTCGAGACCGGAATCAAGGTGGTCGACCTTCTCACACCGTACTCCAAGGGCGGAAAGACAGGACTCTTCGGAGGTGCCGGATTGGGCAAGACGGTGTTGATTCAGGAATTGATCAACAACGTGGCGACCAAGCATGGTGGATACTCCTGTTTCGCAGGAGTGGGAGAAAGAACCCGTGAAGGCAATGACCTCTGGAACGAGATGAAAGAGGCCGTGATCAAGGGAGATGATGGTCAAGAGTTCAGCGTGCTGGACCGAACCGTCCTGGTCTTTGGTCAGATGAACGAGCCTCCCGGAGCAAGGTTGAGGGTCGCCCTGTCAGCCTTGACCATGGCGGAGCACTTTCGCGACACCTCCGGTTCCGATGTGTTGGTGTTCGTGGACAACATCTTCCGATTCTCCCAGGCGGGATCTGAAGTGTCCGCGCTGCTGGGACGGATGCCCAGTGCGGTGGGATATCAGCCGACGCTGGCCACCGAGATGGGACAACTTCAGGAGCGAATCACTTCAACGAAGACCGGTTCCATTACATCGGTACAGGCGATTTACGTGCCTGCGGATGACCTGACGGATCCGGCTCCTGCGACTGCGTTTGCTCACCTTGATGCCACCACGGTGTTGGACCGCGGAATCTCTGGTAAAGGAATCTATCCTGCCATCGATCCGCTCGCATCGACCTCGAGAATCCTCGACCCCCAAATCATCGGGGAAGAGCATTACTCAGTGGCTCGTGAGGTGCAGCGAATTCTTCAGCGTTACCGTGACCTACAGGACATCATTGCGATCCTCGGAATGGACGAACTCTCCGAGGCGGACAAGATCCTGGTCGGACGTGCACGGAGAATCGAGAGATTCTTCTCACAGCCGTTCAGTGTTGCCGAGGTGTTCACCGGATTCCCCGGTAAGTACGTCCAGGTGGCCGAGACGGTCCGTTCTTGTAAAGAGTTGGTCGAGGGTAAGTGGGACCATCTTCCCGAACAGGCGTTCATGTATGTCGGTACCATCGAAGATGCGGTGGAAAAGGCTGACAAGATGAAAGCAAAGGGGTAGGCCGATGGCCGGCACTCTACGCTGCACAGTGCTTTCGCCCGATGGCGAGGTGTTCGATGGCGAGGTTTCCTTC
>CAVOEM010000085.1:0-10956 GCA_963694575.1 Planctomycetes bacterium UBA1146
GAACATGTACTCGGAACAGGGATTGGAAGCGTTGATTCGACCGTCCTGAGGGCAGGTGTGCCACTCATTGATGGTCGTATCGAACTGGATTCCAGGATCGGCACAAGACCAGGCGGAGTGTGTGATGTCGTCCCACAATTGCTTGGCAGGTATGCTCTTGAAGACCTCTCCATCGGTGCGCCGGATCAGGTTCCAGTCCTCATCGTTTTCGAGAGCTTCGAAGAAAGCGTTGGGAACGCGGACGCTGTTGTTGGCGTTTTGACCGCTGACAGTCTGGTACGCCTTACTCTCCCAGCCCGTATCGTACTCCTCGAATGCGATGGCGATGATCCCCTGTGCTGCCAGTTGAAGGATGCGCTGAATCGATGGCTCTGGCACTGCATGTCGTCTGGCATCGCGAAGCGCAGCGGCGAGTTTGCCGTTGCTTTTCGGATCGACGTCGGTGATCCGGGATTCTCCCTCTCCCTGATGACAACTGGCCAGGACCTGTTGTAGGTGGCGTGCACAGATTTGTGATCCGGCGACCAGTGCGGCGACCTTTTGCTCCTCGCGCATCTTCCAGGTCACGAAATCTTCGATATCGGGGTGATCGAGGTCGAGGCAAACCATCTTGGCTGCGCGCCGGGTGGTCCCCCCCGACTTGATGGCACCTGCTGCTGCATCACCGATCTTGAGGAACGACATCAGCCCCGAGGATTTCCCTCCGCCGGAGAGAGCTTCTCCTTCACCTCGAAGCGAGGAGAAGTTGGAGCCGGTTCCCGATCCGTACTTGAAGAGGCGTGCTTCGCGGGTCCAAAGATCCATGATGCCGCCCTCGCCGACCAGGTCGTCCTTGACACTCTGGATGAAGCAGGCGTGAGGTTGCGGCCGTTGATAGGCGCTGGTCGCGGCGGTGACTTCTCCGCTACTCGGGTCGACATACTGGTGACCCTGCGCCGGTCCATCAATTCCGTAGGCCCAGTGCAATCCTGTGTTGAACCACTGAGGAGAATTGGGAGCGCACATCTGAGCTGCGAGCATGTAGCACAGTTCGTCATGGAAGGAGCGTGCGTCCTCAGAAGAATCGAAGTAGCCATTCTCGTATCCCCAGTGAGTCCAGCACCCGGCCAATCTTCCGAAGGTTTGTCGGCAGTCGACTTCGCCTCCGAGGACCGGTTTGCCCTGGTCATCGAGGATCGGCTCGCCCTGGTCATCGACCTGGGGAACTCCCGCCTTGCGGAAATATTTTTGTGCGAGAACATCCGTAGCGACTTGCGACCAATCTTCAGGAACAGAGATGTCGTCCTGTTGAAAGACCACTGTTCCATCCGGATTACGAATCTCGGATTGACGTTTGGTGATCTTGAAGCTGGCGTACGGACTTTCTTCACTGGTGGTGTACCGGCGGTCAATTTTCAACGATGTTCCTCTTTCCCCATGTAACTCTGCTCGAAACTACCGTCACCCTGTTCGAATCGATGCACTTTGTTCGAACTACGATTCTCAGAGTGACTCCTGGTAACTCCTGATTCTTCTGACAAAAACTATCGCTTCCTGCGACGGTTCTTCCTGCGACTGTTCCCCTGATAGAAGGCCTCATCGATTCAACGAATGACCTGGTCTGGGCGTTCCCATGCGTTCCCATGCAGTGCCCATGCAGTGCCATTCATTTATCGATCACACTCTTCGATCCAGGTCGACTATCCACCAGGTCGACAATCCACCAGGTCGACAATCCAATTGTTGCAACCGCAGTTGCGGTTGCCTTGCTCGTGACCGCCAAACATCGGTCGATCCGCAGAGATATGGGTAGAAGTGGAAAGAGGGAGGTATTCATCTTCCGGATCTCATCTTGCGATGAGGGGAGCCAGACCCTGACCCCGCAGACTCGTATCATCGTTGCCGTTGGGCAACGGGTGATCGAGGCTGCAGTGCCCGAACCAGTGACTCCAGAACCAGGGAACTTGCGGGTCTCATTCTTCAGTGGCCGTGCAATGAAGAGTTCAACCCTTGCCCGATCCTGCACTCTCCATCCCCAATTACGGAGGACCAGTCGAGCGCTTCGATCGGGACTTGTCCTTCTCGGTTCAAAGAATGTCAGATCCCTGCTGACATCCGGAAGATCAATTCCACTCTCGTCTACCTGCAGCTGTGGCGAGGGCGAAACCCCTCAAACAAGCTCCAGGTCCTCTACCGCAATCCTGCCGAACGATTCTCCGTCCGACGCCTCCGCGTGTTTCCCATCCACCAGTGAAGCACCGATGGCCCTTTCGACACGCATTTGATTCGTAACCACTTCTCGTTCAAAACAGCGAATGAAGTGGTTTCCATCCCCAGTTCTCGTCGAGATCATCCTGAGGTTCTTCCTCAGGAGTTTTTCGTCGAGAGTTCCCAACCTGTCCATCGACAATCATCGACGATGGATACCTCTGAAGAAACCGATTCGTGAACACTGGAGGAGAACCGATGGAGAACTGATTTCTCCTGAACAGGCGTCCGGTAATGCAATTGACGCTGCTCTGAAACTCGCTCCTGATCGTCGAATCGGCTCTCCTCGCTGACACAACTACAGCCCCGAGTTGAGACTCGAGCCGAAACTCGAGATGGTCACTCGTGCGACCGATATTTTTGGCGCGTCTGAGCCCTGATCCCGCTCCTCCCGTGCCGCAGCACGACGAATTTTTGCGGGCGTGGGCCGCACCATATCTAGGGGCGGGGCATCCATCAACGCCCAACTTGTAGGCATCTTGAAGAAAGGCGGGAATCCGCATTAGGAGCCATTTCGGCACAAAATAGTTCAAATTTGGGGGATAAAAAGGGCGTCATGGCGACGCTCAGGGGGGGCCGATCCGTTGCCGCAGGACGCCCTTGACCGAGGAGACGGGGCAGGGGCAGATTTTGGCAGAAAATGGGGACCCGACCAGGATCCGGGGGGGGCAGATCGTGACCTCTGGGCGGGGGAGGTGTGGATCCTGGTCGAGTGACGGGGGGTGTGGCTCCCGTCTGGACTACAGGTTGCAGTCCAGTCCATCTGCGGTCGGATCTGAACCGACCGCGGGGAAGGGAGCCGGGGGGGGATTGGAGCCTTGGTAAAGGAAGTCGAACAGGGAGATGGGGTCGGAGAGATTGACGATCCCATCATCGTTGACGTCCGCTGCATCGAGGCAGGTGGGGGAGTCGCCACTGCCGATCAACCACAGTTGTAACTGACTGCCGTCGGTCAGATTGACGCTGCCATCGCGGTTCACATCTCCACGGATGAAGGTGGCCTCCTCGACGGGGGGAGGATCCTCCGTGGCCGGGGCGGCGTCCACGGTGATGGTTCCGGTGACCAGTTCTGGGGCGATGGAGACTCCTGCGCTGACGAAGGAGTTATTGGTGATCGGAGAGGCGTTGGCACTGTAGCCATCTGCCGGTCCATAGACATGTACACCAGGGGCTGCGGTATTTTCGATGTCGGCCACCGCACGAGCGATCTCGTGATCGTTGCCAGCCACCAGGGTTTGATTGTCGAAGGGTGGAACCATGTCGAGGATCGCTGCCAGGATCGAGACGCCATTGGTGTTGTCGATGTTGGAGAGTTCAAATTCGATCAGCGACTCGGAAGTGGTACCGGTCGAATCGAGCGAGTCGATCGACATCACCGAGGGATCCCAGGTGAAGACTACCGTCCAGCCCTGAAGGTCCGATTCGCAATCGACGAGTACCGGGAAGGTGATGTTTTGATCGCCCGGAGAAACGATCAGATCCTCGACCTGTATGCGATCGGCAGGGGGCAGGTTGATCGGCTCGGCACGGGAGATTTGCCAGTCGCCAGCGGTGCTTTCGAGGGCGATGTCCAGTGCGCCATCGCCGTCGGCATCTCCGAGGGTGAAGGCACGAACGGGAACGGTGTGGGAGAGGGCCAGCGGCTGTGAGAAGTTGCCGTCAGGCATTCCTGCCGAGAAGTTCAGTGTGGTGCTCCCCGGAACCGGAGTGAGGCAATCGAGTTTGCCGTCGCCGTCCCAGTCGACCAGTTGAACTCCCGGGTGTGCGACGCCATTGAACAGCACTCGGAGGGAGAAGCTCATGTCTCCATCGGAGAGCAGCGTCGAAGGTGTGTCGATCCCGGATGGAATGACCAGCAGATCTCGCAAGCCATCTCCATCGAGGTTTCCGGCGATCACACCGACTGCAGCGGAGTAACCGCTGATGTTCCCGGCTGAGATGAACTCGCCGCCACCGATCCCGCTCAGGAGGAGGATCGTTCCATCGGTTTGAGCCACGGCCAGGTCGATCAGGTCGTCGCCGCTCAGGTCCGCCGCAGCGGGAGGACCCACCACTTCGTTGGAATCGAGATGAACCTGTTGTGAAAGTGGGTCAGTGGTAGAACCCCACGCTACCGCCAGGCCATTGGGGCCGGTGGCGATGATGTCGATGATTCCGTCTTCGTCGGCATGGGCGGCGTTCAGGTCAGTCGATACGGTCGAGAGGAGGATCTCGATCGGGGCTTCCAGCGGTAAGGCGATGCTGAACGACCCTCGCAACAGGTGGATCCGCTCTCCGGTGGCTCCGAGACAGGCGAGGTCGATTCGTCCATCGCCGTCGAAGTCTCCCGCCACGGCTCCCGCCAGCGATTCGCTGAGGGTCCAGCTGGTGCTGTTTCCGAGGCCGATCGGAGTGGCATCTTGAAGAACTACCGTGCCATCGCCGTGAACGCTGGCCCACTCGTCAATTCCATCGGCATCGTTGTCGAGGAATACGATGGTGCCGGCGCCCAGGCCAGTGCCGGAATCGAGCAGGGTTCCGGGCCACTGCGATCCGAGGTTGCGAATCGTCAGGCCGAGGATGGTTGGATCGAGTTGGGTGTTATCGAGACCATACAGGCCATCGAGCAGCGAAATGGTGACGCGCTCTCCGGCGAGGAAGTCACGATCGGTGGCGACCTTGAGGGTGTCGATACCGGTCAAGACATCTTGCAAGGTCACCTGATGCGATCCTGAGCGAGATCCGTCGACCCGCACCGTGGCACTGCCGGCGGAGAAGGGGTTGTAAGGACTGGTGAATTTGGGCTGGAGCAAAGTGCTCGGGGAAGCGGTGACGCTCTCGATCGCAGGAGTCATCGATTGGACGGCAAACCCGCTGCCAGGCGGCACCACGATGCCCCCTTCGATGACAAAGGACCACGAGTAGGGATCGAGTCCCTTGCCCGACTGGGAGCGAATCGAACTGGTCAGTTGCACATCGATGGTCTCGGCGATCAGCAGCGGCACCAACGGTGTGAAGATCACCGTACGGTTCTCTCCCACTCCGCTGATCACACCGGTGAGGACTCCACTGGTGCTCCCGGTGACGATGAAACTCTCGCTGGTGAGGGTTGCGAGGTCCATCCGGTGATCGAAGACCACCTCGATGGTCGTGATCGTCGAGAGATCATCGACATGAATGACGGCCCCAGCGGAGGGGGTGACCGATTCCACCTGAGTTTTGATGGGGGCACAGCCGGCGAGGCAGGCGACCAATAGCGTCCAGATGTAGGTACGAGTAGAAGTATCCATTTGTCTTGGGCTCCAATTCAAATCCGTAAGAACAGTAGCAAGGAACGGGCCTGGATCGTGAAGGAATCGGGGGGGAGGCCACAACCTCTTCTCCAGTAACTGGTTAGCAACGAACACGATAGGTGGAAAGGAGCCCGCCGGCGACATAAGATCGGCCGTAAGGGTCCATTGAAGGGATGTGCTGTCATCGGTGTGGACAATTCTCCGACCAATCCTGCCGCCATCGCCGCAGACCGATGCGGCGAATGGAGCGTCGAAGGTGGTGGATCCCACGTGGTGGTGATCGATCATCACGATTCCTTCACCTACAACCTGGTCCAATCTCTCTCGCAGCTGGGAGCTCGCGTCTCGGTGCGTCAGGCGGATCGGTTGAGTCTCGAGCAATTGCGCCAGTTGAACCCCGATCGCTTGGTGCTCTCGCCCGGGCCAGGGGCTCCAGAGCGGGCCACACTGGCGGCCAGGGCAATACAGCACTATCGCGGTCGAATCCCGATTCTGGGGGTCTGTCTCGGCCACCAGGTGATCGCCCGGCAGCTGGGAGCATCGGTTGAAGCGACCGGCAGCCCGGTCCATGGCAAACCGGAATCGGTTTTTCACCATGGCCAGGGAATCTTCGCGGCGCTGCCGAGCCCCTTCCCTGCGGCTCGCTACCATTCCCTGGCGGTACTCCGGGAGACGCTCCCGCAGCAGGTCGAGGTGGCTGCCTGGACCTCGGAGGGGCTGGTGATGGGGATCGGAGTGATCGGTGAGGCGACCTGGGGTGTGCAATTCCATCCGGAGTCCTTTCTCACGCCGCAAGGGGACCTCATGCTGGAACTCTTCAACTCAGGGGTTCGCTGTCAGCCGCAAGGGACGGGAACCGAACCGGTGGTAGGTCAGGAGAGGAGCGAAAGTGGTACTCGCTGATACTCAGGGCTCGCTGGTGTGGCGTGTCATCGAACGCTTCTACCGTTCACGACGCGTATTCTTCTCACTCCATGATCGCTACGAAGAGGTGGTCCAGGGCTATGTCGAGAAGTTCGATCAACCTCGTCAAGAGATCCGCCTCTCCCCCAGAGAATTGGTCGACCTGTTGTCGAATCAGGACCTCGAGGTGCTCCGGGATGAATATCTGGTCCCGCTCAAGGAAGTTTGTCACCGATTGTTTCGAACCGAGGACAGCACCGATTTCATCGATCGCCTGGTCAATGACATCTATCATGAGTTGAGCATCCTCAAGGAGGAGCATTACAACGTACTGACCTACGGAACCGATTCTCTCGGAGGGTCGGTTTACGGTCGTGATCTACTGAACGAGCAGAAAGCGGTGCTCGACGAGGTACACGATATGTTTCCGCAGAAGGTGCACCGGATTGCACACCTTTTCGATGTCGCCACCACAGCACTGGAAGCATTGCTCCACCGCTGGAAATCAGACCCTGTCCTGATTCGTTCGCTGTTCATGCATCGGGATCGTTTTGTTGCGCAGGCCGATGACGATGGACTCGATCACTTCTATCGATGGATGTACGGACCCGACCAACAGTGGGAGGGGTACCTGGAAGTGGCCGACTCGTTCCTCGCATCGGGATTCGCATCGCAGGCGATCGAGGCCTACCGAGCTGGCCAGTTGCACCTCGAACAGTCGGCCCTCGCGGAGAACGAGAAATCGCCTATCAAAACACGACTGCGGCAGGGGTTGTCCCGTGCCGAACTGGTACTGGAATCCTCCAGCATCGATGACGGTGAGGTGTAACTTGAGTTTCGATGATCTCTTTTCCGATCGCATCGCAACTCGCATCCAGGCGATCGAGAGCCGCCTGGTGGTGGGGATCGATCCGCGGCTCGATCGCCTTCCGCCAGAGATCTCTCCGGATGATCCAGAACAGGCGCTGACCCGACTGGGAATTGGCGTGATCGAAGCGGTCTCATCGGTGGCGGCAGCGGTCAAGCCGCAGATCGCCTTCTTCGAGCGCTGGGGATGGCGCGGCTGGAGAGCGCTGGAGGCGGTTTGTCGTAGTGCATCCGAGCAGGGTGTTCCGGTCATCCTCGATGCCAAGCGAGGAGATATCGGTTCGACGGCGGAGGCCTATGCCGAGGCGCTGCTAGGGAATGAACCGGGGACCCCGGGTCCCTTTGTCGACGCATTGACGGTCAATCCGTATCTCGGATCCGATTCGCTGGAGCCGTTCATCTCTCGTGTTCGAGATGGTGGGCGTGGCATCTTCGTGCTGGCTCGTACGTCGAATCCGGGGGGCGGTGAGTTCCAGAAGAGAGAAAACGACCCCCTTCCCATCTTTGAACAGGTCGCCCGTGCTGCGCAGGGGTGGGGGAAGGGTTCGGAGGGAAGTTGCGGTTTCCACGGCGTCGGACTGGTGGTCGGCGCGACTTATCCGCAAGAAATCGTTCGGGTTCGAGAAGCGGCTCCCGGGGCGTTCCTGTTGATTCCTGGCATCGGTGCGCAGGGGGGGGCGATCGAGTCCCTGGCTCCCGCTTTTGACGAACAGGGTCTAGGAGCGCTGGTGAACTCCAGCCGGGGAATCGTTCAGGCGTTCGAGAAGGATCGACAACGACGCTGGCAAGATGTGGTGCAAGAAGCGGCTCAAGAGTCACGAGAGAAGCTCCAGGGGGTGCTTTCCCCATAGGTGAGGTGACGATGGTACTCTTCTCGGGAACCACGATCGGTTCCTGTCTGAATCCCTATCGGATTCACGAGGAGGAACCGTGGAGTGCTCGCCCCGCTTACGCCCAGTCGAACCTCGGTCTCTCTCTGAGACCCCCGTGGTTCCCCTATCCAGTGCGATATCGACGGTGGAGATGGAACCGATCCCACTCGCCTCGCTGATCAGTGAAGTGGCGATTCCTGCACCGCTGTATCTACGCATCGATTCCGATTCAGTCCTGTGCCGAAAAACCGGGGAGAGTCTCGATGGTGATTTACGGCGTCAACTTATAGATGCGGGCCAAGACCTGGTCTGGATACGACGTGGTGATCGCCACCTCTACCATCAGTACCTGCGCAGCGAGGTGCTGAAACGGTATCTCGGGGTCGAAGGAGATGGCCCTCTGGAGTCATCTAATACCGGCACCCTGGAATCGCTTCCGCAGTGGATCGAAGCGGTCGAAGCGGTTCGGATCGATCGACCGGAAGCCTACGGCAGAAGCTGGCGAATCGCTCACTATGGCATCCAACTCGCCAGCGGACTGGGGGTGGCCACCGAGTCATTCCTGCGGCCACTCATCTGCGGGCTACTGCTGCACGAGGTGTCGCATTTCGATGGCCAGAATCTGAACCTGCTGAAACTGGAAGAGAACGCTGTCAGTCTCATCGACGGGTGGCGTGAACGCATCGATGGCCGGGGTCCACTCGGTTGGAACTCGAAGCGGTTGACGATTCCGCTGCGGATCGCGGCGGTCGCCATCGCTTTTGACCATAGAACTTCCGGAGATGGCGGGAGGCCTCGCCAACCCGCCTTCGATGTGTTGCGGGAGTTCA
Source organism: Planctomycetes bacterium UBA1146 (assembly GCA_963694575.1). Lineage (GTDB taxonomy): Bacteria > Planctomycetota > UBA8108 > UBA1146 > UBA1146 > QNYK01. The sequence goes on from CAVOEM010000085.1 coordinate 8,992, forward strand.
TCATCTCGGAGCACGGTGCACTCGATCCGACCATCATCGCGGCCTTCATCCGGATCCTCGATCACTAGCACGGCTCGAGCAGTTGCAACCGTTGACCGATTTCGATCTTTCCGGCGTGGAGCACCTCGCCGTAGATCCCTCCGCGCCAGCCAGGAACCAGTTGTTGCTGGAGTCCATCCTGCTGCTCGTCCATCCGATAGCAGGGCACCAACTCGCCATGGACGAGGATCTCCGCCTCACCGATGCGCAATTTCTTGCCCAGTATTTGGGGGCCGAATTCGATGCCAGCGACCAGCACGTTGGCTCGGCGAGTGGTCCAGTGCAGAGGTTCATCGAGAGCACAACATGCGGCTTGCCACTGAGAGTGGGCGAGGATCGTCACCTGGCGGCGGTTGCGGCTACCGTGGTCGTCGACCACTCCAGAGGTGGGCTCCAGTTGCAAGGATGTTCGTTCGATCAGATCGCCTCGCTTGGCAGGACGCACCGCTAGCGCCACGACCCGTGCTTGTTCCCTTGCCATCGTCATCCCCTTCCTGGTGAATCGGAATTCTACCTTGTTCTGACCGGTGCAGGGATGGATCCTTTGCACATCGGAACCGAAGACGGATGGAGATGGCGATGAACATGGAGAAACGTGAATCGTTGGAAACCATCGGCCAGGTGGAGGTGATCGGTACCCTTCACTGCGATGTGACGCAAAAAGGAGACTTGCCGCGTCAATCGGGGCTGGGGGCGGGTCCATCGGCAGTGATCGAACTGGACCGAGGTCACCCCGCCTCGATGCTCGATGATCTGCAAGGCTTCGACCGCATCTGGTTGATCAGTTGGCTCGATCGAGCACAGGGCTGGAAACCGAGGGTGCTGCCGCCGCGCGGTGGCTCGAAGAGAGGGGTGCTCGCCACTCGCGCTCCGCACCGTCCCAATCCCATCGGATTGTCGGCGGTGCGACTCGACCGGATCGAAGGGCATCGCATCTTCATCGAGGATCATGATCTGCTCGATGGCACTCCGATCATCGATATCAAACCATACCTGCCCTATTCCGATGCGCATCCAGGCAGTGCCGCAGGGTGGGCAGAGGAGGGCTGGGCCCCTCACGAAGTGGTGGTCGAAGAACTCGCTTCGACCCAGTTGGCGTGGCTGCGACAGAGGAAGGTTCCGCTGGAGGATCGTGCGTTACCGACGCTGCGTTTCAGGCCGATGCCGAGCCGTGGGCATCGGGTCAAGGAGATGGCGGAGCGTCCGGGTGCCTACACCTGGTGCTGGCGCACCTGGCGCATCGATTATCGGGTCGATTCCGCTGCCCATCGGGTGTCGATCGAGGCGATCCGCAGTGGTCGCGCCGACGACCGCGGAATTCACGAGGCGGACGGCCCCGGTGACGGAGTGGAGATCCACACCGAGTTCAACCAGGCGTTCCAGGCCGGGTCCTAGCGTCACGCCAGTCTCTTCACCCGAACGCCGGCCGTGGCCACGGGTTTCTTCTCAACCGGTTTCTTCTCAACCGGTTTCTTCTCAACCAAGCAGTTCGTTGATGTCGAGGATGCCGATCTTCTGCGCCAGTACCACCAGCACCAGTGCCGGTGCGACGTAGCGGATCAGTAGCAGCCAACCGCTCACCAGTAGCGGGGACATATCCTCCACCTCCGCTGCCCGTAGCCTGGCGGGCATCACCCAGCCGGCATAGATGGCGATCAGTAATCCCCCCAGTGGCAGCAGCCAGTTGGAAGCGAGATGGTCCATCGTGTCGAAGAAATTCTTGCTGTAGCCGGATTCCCAGCTCTCGAGCAGAAATCCTGAATCCATCGCAAAAGCGGAGGGCAGACCGAAGGCGAGGCAGGCCAGCCCGACCGTCACTGCCGCCTTCTTGCGTGGCCAATCTTGCTCGTCGATGAGGTAGGAACAGACCACCTCCAGCAAGGACACCGCCGAGGTGAGTGCGGCAAACACCAGCAGCACGAAGAA
>CAVOEM010000086.1:0-10930 GCA_963694575.1 Planctomycetes bacterium UBA1146
CTTGCTGGCCAGAGCGGTCAAAGGACTCATCGCATCGAGCCAGGGCAACGCCATCGCCGTGCCGAGTCCGCGTAGAAATGTACGACGATGCATCGGATAGGCCATGACGAGATTGTTCCTTTCACAACTCGATGAGGTACTTCGATGAGACACGGCAATGGCTGGGGAAACAAGCGACGAGTCCGCGGCCGGATCAGGGGACCAGTCGGCGGCGAAACGCCTCCAGCACCACGATCTCCTCGATCAGTGCCGCAATCGTCGGGTCTGATTTCAGTCGCACCAGCAGTCGGGCAACGGCGGGAGCATCCTCATCGGTCAGTCCACGACCGAGAGCATAGGTGAGGAGGTTCCTCGCCAGAGAGCGCTGGAATCCGGAAGAGTTCTGGATGTTCGTTCTGAGATCCTCGACCCCTTCGAGCACCGATCCATCGGGAAGTTCGCCCCGGTCATCGATGTCACCGCTTCGATAGCGGCCGATGGCATCAAACCTTTCAAGGGAGAATCCCAGCGCATCCATTCGACGATGACAGATGCTACAAGCGGGTTCGTTGCGATGGAGTTGCAATTGCTCTCTCAGCGGAAGATCTGCCCCTTCCTCGCCGGGCAACGGCAAGGTCCCAGCACCGGGAGGAGGTGGTGGAGGAGCGGCATTCAGCAACACCTCCAGCAGCCACTTTCCGCGCAGTACCGGAGAGGTTCTCTGACGGGTGCTGGTGGCCAGTAGGATGCTGCCATGAGAGAGCAGGCCGCCACGAGGATGCTCGACTTCGAGGAGGCGCATCTGCTGTCCGGCGATCGGCTCGAGACCATAGTGACGAGCCAACCGTTGATTGGCAAAGGTATAGGATGCATCGATCAACTCGTTGATCGGCAATCGATGACGCAAGATGTGATCGAAGAACTCGACCGTTTCCAATCTCATGCTTTCGAGTAATTTCCTGTCGAACTTGGCGAAGATCTTGGTATCTGGCCGAAGGTCTCCGAGGTCACGGATCCTCAGCCACTGGGTTGCAAAATTGGTGGCGACAGATCGTGATCTCGGGTCGTCGAGTAACCTCCGGGTATGGATCAGCAGTCCCTCGGAATCCTCCAGTTCGCCACGCCTCGCAGCTTCCAGCAATTTCGGGTCCGGGGTGGTCCCCCAAAGAAAATATGAAAGTCGTGTGGCGAGTTCATGCCCCGAGAGGTCACGAGTGGTCCCGGGTTGAGATTCGGGGGGATCGATCTCGAGACGGAGGATGAACCGTGGGGAAGCGATCGCCGCCACCACCGCTGCGCGGAGCAAAGACTCTGCCGAGGTAGGATCTAGCGCCGCCTCGGAGGCAGTCTCCAGCAGCCGCTGGCACTGTTGAGCAGTGGTGGGACCTCTCCAGAATCGCGGCAACCAGTGCTCGATTCCTCGCGCGAGCCGCTCCGTTGGAGAGCCCTCTCCGGCCAGCGCTGTGGTCTGAAACACTGACGGTTCCATCCCTTCCGCCGGACCCTCGACTCTGAAGGAGAGGATGGCTGCATTTCGGTCTCGTTGTGAAGGCTCGGGATGATCCGGCTTGTAGTAGTCATTGATGAAAGTGGCAGAGATTCGCTGCGGGCCGGCCGGAACTGAAAGTTCGATGCTTCTCGATCCCGGTTGATCTCGAGTCTCCGGGATCTCGATGACTCGTGGCTTTTCATTACCGATCTTGATGCGGAAGCGTATCGGTTGATCCCCAGCTTGTTGTCCCCATCCGCGAATGTCGATCTGGTAGGTCCCGCTGCGAGGAAAGTGATGATCGATGGAAGCGGTTCCTCTGCTGGAGAAAAAAGCGCTGTCGGACAAAACCCTTCCTGCACCCTCAACAGTGATCTCATCGATGGGATAGGTGGTGATGGGAGTTTTGTTGCCGTCATCGAGGATGACGGCACTCACTGCAACCTCCTCAGCGATCCTGAACAGCCGCTCGATGAAGGTGGTGGAGAGCGCTCCTCCCTGATTGTCGAAGCCATCGGATGAAGGATCGGCGGGGAGATGACGATCGACGTCGATCTCGACTCCTGTCAGGTCGCGGATCGTCGCTCGTAACTCCGATCTTCCAAGCCTGCGCGGGCCGACAGTGCCCGGCACCTCCGGTCTGGACTGGAGTATCCCTTGGAGCCAATTCCTCAGCGTCGAGATCATCACCTCGCGCTCCTGCGAAGTGGGTGCGGGCTCATCTTCCGGAGGCATCTCTCCACTGGTGATGACTCGTTCGATCTGTCGCCAGTCTTGTAGCAATGCGCTGGCTCCATCTTCGATCACCACTTCCAGGTCGATTCCTCCCTTGGGTTTCTTTCCCGAGTGGCACTCGGTGCAGTGAGTCTTGAGCCAGTGAGATATCGGCTCGGGTGCCTGAGCCAGCGTCATCGTAGGAAGCAGCAGTAGTGGCCAGAGTAATTTCAGCATCATTACTGGCGCCTCTTCGGTATTCCGGCGCCAGGAGCGGGTCGCGAGAGATCGAAGTTTTGCAGTCGGTGCAGATCTTCGGCAAACTTCGCACTCCGCTCCGAACTCATCCAGAGAGCCGGTAGTCCGGTGCCGGGAGGAAGATCTCCCCGGTCCTTCCAGATGATGAGTGTGCCCCCACCCTGTAATGGCTCGAGTGTGATGGAACCACTGCTGTTGATCTCTTTGCTTTCGATGGCTCCCTGATACCAGATTCCCCGCTCCGGCTCGCAGCGATCGAGGGTCATGCTTCCGTGACTGGAGCGGCTGGACCAGCGGTATCTGTGACCGCTGCTGGCGGCAGTGCCCTCGATCTGGATGGTGCGCTCTCCGTATTCCTGCTCGTCCCAGCTGACCCATTGTTGCCATCGATGGAAATCGGCGATCAGCGGGTAGAGTTGGGCTGGGGAATGAAGAGATGTTTGCTCGACCGAGACTTGCCAGCTGGAGGGGAGCAGCAGCGAAGTGCCTCCGATCACCAGCAGTAAGAAGCCGCCGCAACCGAGCAACAGCAGTTTACGCAGCATTTTCATGGCAGAGACCTCTCGCTGAGCCTGGAAGATACAGGAGAGCGAAGATACAGGAGAGCATCGAGCGAAACCAACCTCGTACCCTCAACCCGCTGCGATCACCGGCCAGAATGGGCCAGCGCAGTCGGTCGGTGTTTCTGGCGGGTGGATCTCGATCGAGCCATGGTCAGTGCTATCTTGTTCTTGAGCCGCGACAATCACCGTCTGCGGATCGATCTGGAGGAGACATGGTGAAGAAAATTCTGCTGACTCTGGGCCTTCTGTTGGGGCTGTTTCTGGCGCTGGGATATCTGTTGCCAGTGAGCTACACGGTGACACGAACTCTTTTCATCGAGGCGGAGGCCGATCGAATTCATACCCAACTGGCTGATCTTCGGTCGTGGCCAGAATGGACCCCCTGGAATCAGCAACTCGATCCCACGGTTCGCTTTCAGTTTTCAGGACCCGAGGATGGGGTCGGCTCTAGTTACTCCTGGTCGGGAGATCAGCTGGGCGAAGGAGTGCTGGAGATCACCAGTTCCGAGATGGGCCGAGGCATCGTCTACCTTCTTCACTTCGAAGGAGCACCGACTGCAGATGGAGTGGTGCAGATCACTTCGATGAAGGGGGGCTGTGAGGTGTTGTGGAAGATGAGTGGCGACACGGCGCGGCCGCTGGGCCCTTACCTAATCCCGATGATGGATTCCTTCATCGGAGCCGACTTCGAGGAGTGCCTGAGGGGCCTGCAGGAGAAGTGTTCATGAGGGATGTCCAGCGGCTTCTGATGATCCTGCTGATCTTCACCACCGTGGAGACGATGGCTGCTGAGGAGCCCACTCCCCCGAACATCCTGTGGATCGTTTCCGATGATCAGCGGGCGGACACCATCGGTGCGCTGGGCAATGACGAGATCAAGACTCCGTCTCTCGATCGTCTGGTCCGGCAGGGCATCAGTTTCCATCACGCTTATTGCATGGGTTCAACCAGTGGAGCGGTCTGTGCTCCGAGCCGCTACATGATGATGACAGGAAGGTCGCTGCATCGACTGCCGGGAAATGTCTTCAACATCCCCGAGCAGGAGGTGACCCTTCCCCAGCGGTTCCGAGAAGCGGGATGGAACACCTTCTTCACTGGCAAATGGCACAATGGTAAGGCGGCTTTCCAGCGCTCCTTTGGTGGCGGAGCAGAGATCTTTTTCGGCGGAATGGGCAGCCATACCGATCTGATGGTTCATGACCATGATCCCGATGGAAAGTACCCCGATAGCAAACGCCACCCCCTGCCAGCCTTCTCCTCGACCGCTTTCGCGGATGCTGCCATCCGTTTCATCGAGGAGCAGGCAATCATCGAAGAGCAGGAAAGAAAGAACGAAGAGCAGGTGAGTGACGGCCGCAACAATCCATTCTTTGCCTGTGTCTTCTTCACCGCACCCCATGACCCTCGCACTCCTCCGGCGCAGTTTCTGTCGATGTATCCAGAAGAGAAGATGTCGTTACCGACCAACTTCTTGCCGGAGCATCCCTTTGACAACGGAGAGTTGAAGATCCGCGATGAAAAACTGGCGCCATTCCCCCGCACCCCGGAGGTGGTGAAGGAGCAGTTGGCTGCCTATTACGCGATGATCAGCCAGATGGATGCCCAGGTCGGCAGGATCATCGATGCATTGCAGAAGACTGGTCTGGACGAAACCACGATGGTGGTCTTCACTTCAGACCACGGGTTGGCGGTGGGGAGCCATGGATTGATGGGAAAGCAGAACCTGTACGAGCATTCGACCCGGGTTCCACTGCTGATCGTCGGCCCAGGAGTCGAGGCGGGCAGCGTCTGTGAGCAACCGGTATACCTCCATGATCTGGTGCCCACCATCGCCGACTGGGCACGGATCGACGCGCCTGAATTCTCGGAGGGGAAGAGTCTGGTGGGTCTGCTCAACGGCACCTCCGAACCGGGGAGAAGCAGCATCTACACCGCCTACAAGAAGGTGCAGAGGGCGCTGAGGGTCGGCCGCTGGAAGCTGATCCACTACCCCGCCATCGGCAGAACCCAGCTCTTCGACCTGCAAAACGATCCGCATGAAACGACCGATCTCTCCGAACATCCAGACCATCAAGAAACGCGGCTGGACCTGCTGCTGCAGCTCGAGACAGAGAGGGTTGCCGCAGCGGATCCGCTGAAGACCCCTTAGGCCTCTCGACCCTCCACGGTAGCGGTACGGGTCGTATCTTTGCTCCTGGGTCCAGACTTCCGTTGCTTTCCTGATCGTTGCGGGCACCATCGTCGCTGGATTCACTTCCGAAAGGTGGCTGCTGTGCTGGTGATCGATCTCGAAAAGAACGCTTCTCGTCTGGCCCGGCGCGGCCATCCATGGCTCTACAAGGATGATCTGAGAGAGTCGGATCTGGTCGACGAATCCCTCGGTCAGGGGCGAATCGTGCGGGTTCGCGACAATGACGGTCGTGACCTGGGAATCGCCTGTGCCAGCACCCGTTCGAAGATCGCCCTGCGCTTGTGCGGATCGTGGCCGGGGGAAGAAGTTCCCACCATCGAGCAATTCCTCACCGAGCGGATCGAGCGAGCCATCGAGATGAGGAAGGACCGGATCGAGGAGAGCTCAGGCCAGCGACTGGTCCACGGAGAAGCGGATCAGATTCCCGGCCTGGTGATCGATCGCTATGCCGATGTGCTGGTGGTGCAGGCGACGACGATCCTGATCGATCGTTCGTTGCCGATCGTGGCGAAGATCCTCGAGCGAATCTTTCAGCCGCGGATGATCCTGGCAAGGAACGACCTCTCCATCCGCAAGTTCGAACGACTCCCCGAAGAGGTGGTGATGCTGGCCGGTGAGCCGGTGGAACGGGTGATCATCGAGGAGGATGGCATCCAGCACATCGTGAGGCCGTATGCCGGCCATAAAACCGGGATGTATCTCGACCAACAACCCGCCAGGAAAAGAGTGAAGGAACTGGCAGCGGGCGCCAGGGTGCTCGATCTGTTCAGTTACCAGGGCGGCTTTTCGATGGCCGCACTCGGCGGCGGCGCGACCTCGGTTCAGATGGTCGACCAATCGGAGACGGCCCTGGAACTGGCGAAGGAGACCGCACTGCTCAACCACTTCGACGCGCCGGAGATGATCAAGGGCAATGTCTTTGATGTGATTCGAGACCTGAGAGATCAGCAGCAGTATTACGATCTGGTTGTGCTCGATCCGCCGGCATTCTGCAAGAGTCGTCGTGAAGTCGAGGGTGGGATTCGAGGATACCGCGATCTCAATCGTGGAGCGTTGAGATTGCTGGCTCCCGGAGGTCGCCTGATCACCTGTTCTTGCAGTCATCACCTGAAGGCAGATGTGTTCGAGGACACGATACGCCAGGCCGCACTCGATCTACCATTTCGGGTCTTCGTGGAGCAGCGGCTGGGGTCGGGTCTTGACCATCCTGCCCTGCTCAGATTGCCGGAAACGGAGTATCTGAAGGTGCGGATCTTGCGGCGCTGGGACTGACCAGAAGAACCGATTATCATGGAGGTGTGATCGACGCCTCCTGTAGAGAACCCGCTTCAGTTCTCCATGGCGTACGATCCGCACCGAGGTGATTGGAGAATCGGATGGTCAGGGGGGCAATTGAATGAAGGCACCCGGATCATCGGTCGGTCCCGAAGTTCGGACCTGGTGATTCCATCGTCTCGCGTCTCGCGCCGCCACTGCTCGCTGATCCCCTCGGGAGATGGTTACGTCCTGCAAGACCATGATTCACGCAATGGAATCTGGGTCGAGGGCAGGCGGGTCAAATCATCCTATCTGAAAAAGGGCGATCGATTCACGGTGGGCAGTTTTCGCGTCCGTATCTGCCGGGACGGCACCCTGGAACTGGAAGGCAAGGTCGATCCGAAGCAGATGATGGTGCGAGAGAAGCTGCGTCACGACCTGCCGGCGATTTCCGCCATCCTGGTCTGCGGACTGATCGTATTGGGCATGTATCTGACCCGAGAATCGGAACCATCCACAACCCCACTGGCACAACAATTGGAGCTCGAGGATCCGCTTCAGATCTGGACTCCCGAGCCAGATCAACCACCGGCAAGCGAAGAAGAAAGCAGCGGATCCGGCAACGGCCTGAGTGGTGTTCCGAGTACCGATTCGGCCTCCTCGGATGGCGCGATCGACGAGACCCGCCTTTCGTCAGAATGGGTCACCACCTCGGGAAAAACTTGGACTCTTGAAGAGCTTCTTGAACTGGCAGAAGCGATCGATGCGACCGATCGATCCTCAGCGGCGATCGACACCACTCCTGCGGCGGCGGTGACGGGGACCGATGCAGAGTCCGATGCTCTCTCCCTTCCTCACACAGTGGACCCATGGGCGGAGGTGGCTCGCCTGCGGCGCGACAAGAGAGTTCGGCGGAGGCGAGCATCGCTTCCGACTGCGGTGGGAAGCAGTGCCACGGCAGCATCGTCCGACCAGACTGCGGTGGCGGAATCGATGAGTTCTCAGGAGTGGTTCGAACTGGGCCGCGAAGCGCTGGGCTCGTATCACCTGCCAGATCGGGTGATGCCCGATTTCACCCTGGCGCTGCAGTCGCTGGGTGAAATCGCAACCGAGGAGTCGTGGCATCATCTCAATCTGCTGAGGATCGAGGCGAAGAAGTTACTACGAGCGGTCGCTTCGAGGGCGAAGCAGATCGGATTGAAATACGGTCATCTCGATCGGAATCCGGATGCGCCACTCTCCGCCCAGGATCGAAGAGAGACAGAACTCGCGCTCAATTTGCTCGTCCTGATCCAGGAGCAGATGGAAGTTCTCCTCGATGCTCGTGATCTGGCCTTTACAGAGTTGACAGACCCGACCGACCCCGATCGGCTGGGATTTGCACTCTCTGTGGCCCTGGAGGACGATGACGACGAACTGCTGGATCTCGTGCTGGAGCAGATGCACTCCGGTAATGCCGAACAATTGATCCCGGCGCTGATAAAAGGATTGAAAGTTCCCGCTGCAACCAGGAAATTGAAGGTACAGGCGACTCTTCAGCAGATCACCGGCCAGACTTTTCGGTCGGATTCTGAATGGGTGCGCTGGTGGAATAACAAGGAAGGGAGTCGCTGATGATTCCGAAACCCCTCAAGCGTTTGAGTCTCGTCATGGCCGGAACGCTGGTATTGAGTGTCTGCGGAGATCTGGGAGCCGGAGATGGTGACGATACTCGGATCACCCCACGCTCGGTCCCCAAGTTGAAGGGCACCGAGGTGGCCAAGCGCGTCGACATGATGCTGTCCGGGGTCACCTGGCATGGCAACTTCGACGATGCGATGGCCAGTGCCGCAGAACAGGGGAAGCCACTCTTCTGGCTCCAGATGGTCGGAAAGCTCGACGGCGGCTTGTGAAGTGCTGGGCATTCATTGAGAGCCGTGACGCTCTCGGAACCAAAAGTGATCGACGTATTGAAGGAACAGTTTGTTTGTGGTTGGAGAAACATCCAGGGGCAGGAATCGTACGCAGGGAAGTCCCATGATCACCCGGTAGCGAGTACCGCGCTTCAGACCTCCAACGGTGCGGGTGGCCGCAATGTTCAGATGCTCTTCATCTCCCCATCGGGAGCGGTCTTGCACTGCTTGCCCGGTTACTGGGATCCGGATGGAATGATGCACGAGATCAAGTTCATCCTCGAGCTGGCCAAATTGGAAGCATCGGATCTGCCCTTGCTGGAGAAGCGAGATCAGTTCCAGCTCTCTCATCTGAATCACGCCGCCAGCCATTCGGAGCAGATGGTTGCAGATTCGCATCTTCAGGGCTTTGACAAGATGCGAGAAGACCAGGTAGATGGCAGTGATTTCCGCAGGAAGACCGACGGCGATGTGATACGCACCGTCGACCAGGTGATGCATGAGAGAATGGCCCGTCGCCCGATGATCTCGATCGAGCAGTTCGATATCGGAAAAGTGGTCGATTACGGCACCCGTTTTTATGACAAGGGCGGAGACGGTTGCTGCGATCTCGACAAGGGTAATCCGACCGCTCCCAAGCGGAAGATGCCACCGACCGGTGGCTACAAGAAATCAGGTGGCTGGAAAAAGTCCGGCGGATGAGTGACCCGATGGAAGCCCTCGCATCGATGCCGGGGGCTTCCATCCGGTACGCCGCTGATTTTCTCGACGATGCAGACCAGCATCGCATTCACCAGCAACTTCTTGAACAGATGCAATGGAGCCAGCAACACATCACTGTGTTTGGCAAAAGGCATCTGATTCCCCGTCTCGAAGCCTGGCACGGCGATCACGGTGCGTCCTATCGCTATTCAGGAACGGATCATTCCCCACATCCGTGGACTTCTGCTCTAGAGGAATTGCGCATCCGCCTGGGGAGATTCCGGGAGGATCTACAGTTCAACTCGGTGCTGGGAAACTATTATCGAAATGGAGACGATGCGATGGGGTGGCACAGTGATGACGAGCCGGAGCTGGGACCTGAGCCGTGTATTGCATCCATCAGTCTCGGTGCCGCTCGTGATTTCCGCATGAAGCATCGAACTCGGAAAGATCTGGATCGGGTCAAGATCGCACTGCAACCCGGTTCATTACTGATCATGGAGGGGGAAACTCAGCAACACTGGCTCCATTCGATTCCTCGTCGGCGTGGGAAAAATGCTCCGATGGAGCGGGTCAACCTGACCTTCCGGAACATCCTGGGAGTCGAGCGAGCGCAGTCGGTCCAGCGAACACAGGAAGCCTAGGGAGCGGGGATCGAAATCGCTTCCAGTGCTCTCAGGAAATCCTCGGGAGGCTTGACCTGGAACGAGTATTCTTGCTGGCTGACCGGGTGATGAAACGAGATGGATTCGGCGTGCAAGGCTGGTCGGTCGATCCATGGTGAAGAAACGCCATACCTGGTGTCTCCGATGATGGGCAACCCGATGCTCGTCAGGTGGACCCGGATCTGGTTCCTGCGTCCGGTCTCCAGGCGTGCTTCGATCAGTTGGTGGTCACCCTGGACTTGAAGTTTCTTCCACCGTGTGATCGCTTCTATGCCTTCGTCCTTGCTGCGAGAGATTCGCATCTTCATCGTACGGGGGTCTTCCGACAGGGACCGGGTGATGGTTCCTTCCGATGAACTCGAAGTACCCTGGCTGATGGCCAGATAGCGACGATCCATCTTTCTACTCTTCAGTTGTCGGCGAAGTCCCTCTCTCGCATCGGGTGTCCTTGCGATTGTGATCACCCCGCTGGTGAATCGGTCGAGACGCTGGACGACAAAGAGTGCCGGGCGCTTCTCCCCTTCTTTTCGCAGTTTCCTGGAGATCTCACCGAGCAAGCAGATTTCCTTTTCGTCCTCATCTGTCGGAACGGTGAGCAGGCCAGCGGGCTTGTTGACTACTATGACATGACGGTCCTGGTGCAGAACTTCCAGCCCCTTGGAGAGCAACTTTCGCTGGGCAGTACGCAACTTCATCGGTTCTGGATCGGCCTCGATGGAGTCTCCGACCTGGAGTCGGAATCCGGGGTCCATCACGACATGTCCGGAAACCTTGACACCGCCGCGCCGGATGATGTCCTTGACGCGACGATGGGGGAGATCCATCTGGGAGTGGACTTCAGCCTGTAATGCGCGGCCAGCCTGCTGTACTTGCCAGTTCCTTGTGTTTTGGTTCAAACTACCTCCAGACCCTAGATGCTGCATCTTCGACTGCGGATTGTCCAGCGATGCTCGACCAGGAAGTGGATTCCTGGTAATGTTATTCGATCGATCGCTGTGCTTGGCAGGTCAAGAGCCGATGCAGTGTCGTCGAAATGTGGACCGTTAACAGGACACCCAGCTCATCTCGGCAAGCCCTCGTGCTCCCCGGGATGCTGCTCCAGAGACCGCAGCCGTTCTCGGCATTCGGTCGACAGATTGGTGGTGGACCCCGATGTCCCCAGCGCCACGAAGATCGTCCCCAGCGCCTCGAAGATCCCGATCCTCCGCCGGATCGCCCCG
>CAVOEM010000087.1:0-10817 GCA_963694575.1 Planctomycetes bacterium UBA1146
CGGTGACCCGATCGATTTCCTCGGTCAGTGCCACGGTTGCGTGCTGCTCCAGCGGCAGGTGAGTATTGCCCTCGTAGTACAGGATGTCCTCGAAGATCTGATCCGCTTCGTCGAAACCAGCATCGACATCGCCGAATTCCATCGACAACTTCTTGTGCAGGTTGCCCTCATCGCCGTACTCATGGATCCGTGGCTCAGGGGTGGCGATCGCCTCCTCGACCGTCGCAATCGTCTCCAGCAGTTGGTACTCGACCTCCACTGCCAGTGCCGCCTCGTGCGCCTGGTCCTCGGTGAGCGCTGCCACCGCCACCACCGGATCTCCGACAAATCGAACCTTGTCGATGCAAAGTGCATGTTCGTCCTGGCTGACCGGCAAGATACCGAAAGGATCAGGCATCGATTCCCCGGTCAGAAACCCAAGCACCCCCGGCATCGCACTCGCCTTGGAGGTGTCGATGGAGACGATCTTTGCGTGCGGCACCGTTGAGCGAACCAGTTTCATGTGAACCATGCGAGGGAAGGACAGGTCGTCGGCAAAACGTGTCTGGCCAGTCACCTTGGCGCGGCCATCGACCCGTCGAAACGGTGTTCCGATCAGTCGTAACTGATCACTGGTCACCGGTCCTTCTTCGTCATCGGGGTGTACCGTATCAGACATCTGTAGCCTGCTTCCCGGGCACCGGATCGCCATAGATCGCACTGTTGGGTGGTTGGTATTGATCGTCTCCCCGCAGCTGGGCCGCAGCCCATTCGATCGCCTCGAGAATCTTGTGGTAGCCGGTACAGCGACAGAGATTACCGGAGAGGGCCGCGACGATTTGATCTCGTGTCGGGGATTCGTTCTCTGCCAGCAGCGCCTGCGCGGCCAGCAGGATGCCCGGAGTACAGTAGCCACACTGGGCCGCTCCGAGATCGGCAAAACACGATTGCAGCGGATGCAACTCGTTACCTTGCATCATGCCCTCGACCGTCTCGATCGATCGGCCCTCGCATTCGGCGGCCAGTTCCAGGCAACTGAGAACCGGCTTGCCATCGATCAGCACGGTACAGGTGCCACATTCGCCCAGCTCACAGCCATGCTTGGTGCCGGTGAGGCCCAATTCCTCCCGGAGCACCTCGAGCAGGCTGTGATGAACGGCAAAGGCGACCTGTTGTGGCTCACCGTTGACCCTCAAGGTCCGGGTGGTGGATTGCTGAGACATGTCTCCTCGATTCGCGGAAATTACTCGACGGTTGGCACCCGGGAGTCGTAGGGCTGTGAAGGCCCTGGAATCTCCTGCTGGGTACCCGTGATGCGATTGCTGGAATCGACCCTGACCACCTTGGGTTGATGATGCTGAACCTTCGAATCTTCCAGCTCAACCCAGCTGGCGATGATCACCACATCTCCCGGCGAGTTTTGATGGGCTGCCGCACCATTGATGCAGATGGTCCCCGATCCCGACTCTCCCGGTAGAGCATAGGTGACGATCCGACTGCCCCGAGTGATGTTCCAGATGTGGACCTGCTGCCCCGAGACGATGTCTGCCGCCTCGAGCAAGTCGGTATCGATCGACACCGATCCCTCGTAATCCAGATCGGCCCCGGTCACCGTGGCCCTGTGTATCTTTGAATGCAGCATCGTACGCCGCATGACTCGCACCTATCCTTTCGGGCCGGAACAAGCAGTGACTGGTGAAGTGGGATCATATCCTGACGGGCCCGTCTGGGAACAGTGATTCGACTCGATCCAGCCACCAGATTCGATCTTCCGTGATGTCAGATTGGTTGCCCCATCCGGCTCGATACGGCAGGATGATCGAGATCACGGGGGAGGCGGTAGCCCTCCGACCCAGGATCCAGATTGCTCCGAACAAATCCCGCGGAAGGGGGCCACAGATGGACACGATCTCCTTCCAGGTAGATCCCTCTCGATACCGTCACTGGGACGTCTCCAAGCAGGCCTCGGTGATGCGGATCCACATGAATGTCGATCCGCGATTCCCGCTCAAGCAAGGGTACGACCTCAAGTTGAACTCCTACGACCTGGGAGTGGATATCGAACTCGCTGACATCGTTCGCAGGCTTCGATTCGAGCATCCAGAGATTACATCCCTGGTGGTCAGCAGCGGTCACGAACAGGTCTTCTGTTCCGGAGCCAACATCCACATGCTGGGAATCTCGAGTCATTCCTGGAAAGTGAACTTCTGCAAGTTCACCAACGAAACTCGCTGCGAGTTGGAGGACTGGGCCGCCCAGGCGGACGTTCGTTCCATCTGTGCCGTCACCGGTCCCTGTGCAGGGGGTGGCTACGAGTTGGCCCTCGCCTGCGACGAGATCTGGCTGATCGATGACGGCAACAGCGCGGTGAGTTTACCCGAGACTCCCCTGCTGGGAGTTCTCCCCGGCACTGGCGGCTTGACGCGCCTGGTCGACAAGCGCAAGGTTCGCCGCGACCGAGCCGATGTATTCTGCACCCTTGCCGAAGGATTCAAGGGCAAGCGAGCTCTCGATTGGGGCCTGGTCGACGTGGTCGCCCCCCGATCAAAATTCGATGAGCAACTGCAACAGCACCTCGATCAGATCGAATCGGATCGACCCGGCCGCAGTGAGCGCCAGGGGATCACCCTCGGGCCCATCGAGGTCTCCGAAAAAGATGGTGTGAGGAAGACCTCGACAATATCCACCGACTACAAACCTGAACAACGCACCGCCGAGTTCACCTTCCAGATCCCCTCCGTGGCGGGGGCCCCCACCACGCTGAAGGAGATCCACGCCGCCGGAGATTCCTTCTGGCCATTGAGATTTGCTCGAGAACTGGAAGATGCGCTGCTCGACCTGCGGGTCAATCGAACCGGCATCGGGCTGGTACTGATTCGTAGCCAGGGAAACCTCGATGACATCCAGGCGTGGGATCAAATCCTCATCGACCATCGCGGAGACTGGTTCGTCGATCAGATCCTCTATCTGTTCAGCCATGTGATTCAGCGGCTGGAGCGTACTTCCTGCAGTTTCTTCGCACTGGTGGAACAGGGCTGCTGCTTCGGTGGATCGATGCTAGAGATCGCACTCGCCTGTGATCGGATCTACATGCTCGATGAGGATGGCATCGAGGTGCAGCGCTCGCCGATGAATGAAGGCTTGCTCCCGATGACCACCGATATCACCCGTACCGAGTGTCGACTGCTGGGTGAAGTCGAGTTGGCAAACTCCACCATCGGGAACTACTCCCGCCTCGACGCCACCACCGCCGAGAAGATGGGACTGGTCACCGAGGCGCTCGATGAATTTGATTACGAAGACATGGTCCCCGTGGCCATCCAGGAACGAGTCAGTCTCTCTCCCGACTCGCTGACCGGCATGGAGGCCAACCTCCGCTTCGCCGGGCCTGAAAACATGGAGAGCAAGGTGTTCGGTCGCCTCAGTGCCTGGCAAAACTGGATTTTCATCCGCCCCAATGCAACGGGACCCCATGGCGCATTGACCCTGTACGGAAGACCCGAGAGGCCCGAGTTCGCCTGGGATCGAGTCTGATGTTCTGCATCGCATCGCAGAGAAGAGGAAATCGATGAGCAGCGTGGATCGCACCGGAAAAATTCCCAACAATGTCGACCTCGCCGGAGACAAGCGACTCCAGCGAGCCCTGGAGCACTGGCTCCCACTCTACATGGAGTGGTGGAACGACATGGGACCTGCAGGTTTCCAGACCAAGGACATCTACCTGCGAACGGCAGTCTCTGTCGAAGCCGGTGGCTGGGCCAACTTTGATTACGTCAAGATGCCTGAATACCGCTGGGGAATCTTCCTCACACCAAACGATTCCGTCAGCAGCATCGGATTCGGTGACCACTACGGAAAACCGACCTGGCAGGAGATCCCCGGAGAGTATCGTGGGAACTTGCGTCGAATCATCGTGACCCAGGCAGACACCGAGCCTGCATCGGTGGAGCAACAGCGCTTTCTGGGAACGATCGCACCTTCACTCTACGACATGAGGAACCTGTTCCAGATCAATGTCGAGGAGGGCAGGCATCTGTGGGCGATGGTCTATCTGCTGTTTCGTTTCTTCGGCAAGGATGGTCGCGACGAAGCGGAGGAGTTACTCAGTCGTCGCAGTGGAGATGAAGACAAGCCGAGGATCCTCAACGCCTTCAACGAGGCTTGCGATCACTGGCTCTCCTTCTTCTGCTTCACCCACTTCACCGACCGCGACGGTAAGTTCCAGCTCGCCTCACTCGCCGAAAGTGGATTTGAACCGCTCGCCCGAACTTGCGACTTCATGCTCACGGAAGAGGCTCACCACCTGTTCGTGGGAGAAACGGGCCTCGATCGAATCATCAAGCGCAGTGCTGAACTGACCCGGGAAACCGACGGTGACCCGATGCGCGCCGGTGGGATTCCGCTCGACATGATCCAGCGCGCCATCAATTACTGGTTCACCTACAGCCTCGATCTATTCGGTGGTGAGATCTCTTCCAATGCAGCCAACTTCTTCGGCGAGGGTCTCAAGGGGCGATTCAAGGAGAAGTCGCGCTACGAAGATCACGTCATGAAAGATGGCATCAAGGTGGTTCCTCAGGTCATCTCTGGGAGACTCGTCGAGGATGAAGTCCCCTATCGCAATGCCATCAACGAGGTTCTGCGTGACGAGTACATCGATGACTGTCAGCGTGCCCTTCGTAAATGGAACCGGACCCTGGAGAAGTCAGGGTTGGGAATCCAGTTGTCGCTCCCCAGTCGACGATTCCACCGTCACCAGGGGATTTACGCCGATCATCCGTTCGATCCCGAAGGAAACCTCATCACCAAGGAGGCACTGGAAGCCAACACCAGCCGCTGGCTTCTCAACAACGCTGACAATGACTACCTCGTCTCCATCATGAATCAGGTGATCGAACCGGGGAAGATGGCCAACTGGATCGCTGCTCCATCGCGCGGGATCAATGGCCAGGATCTGGAATTCGAGTACGTCCGCCTCTGATCGAGACGCTCCTCCAGGTGGGATGCGTCCGAAGCAGCGGTTCACTGCATCGGAGAGTGGTCGGAGGGTGTAATTCGCCCCAGCAGGGCATCGGCGATCGCCTGCTGATGGACCGGTCTGTAGCCATGGGCTGTGATCACCGAGATTCCCGCTCCAGCGGGAACGGCCACCAGATCTCGCGGATCTTCCAGCAACACGATGATCAGTCGATCCTGCTGAGCCGCCACCGCTTCGACCAGCGCTCGAGCCGCTGAACTGTGGCGAAATCCCTTCAGCACCAGGATCGTTTGCGCTACCCCTCGAGCTCTGGTGAGTACCCGCTCGATCTGTTGTCGGCTCGGTTCCGCATCGATCGAGAGGGTCTCCACGCCAGCGGCTAACTCTTCTACCAGGAGAGTCAACTCCACCCCTTGAAGAGGATCCTCGACCGGGCTGGTGGTGTGCAGTTGAGGCAACACGAGTAACCCCTTTGTCGATCCTGATAGTGTCGCCGCTGGCCCCGCCAACAGAGTCGTTCCGCCGCGGGCGATCTCCAGCGCCACCGACTCGCCGTGGGGAGTGGCGATCGGATCCGTCACTGGAATCCTCGACAGCGAGTCGAGTCGAGAGAGACTCTGTTGATGTTGCGCCTGCCTACCCTGGTCCCCTTCGATGAGGCGTTCGAGTACCCGCAGTGCTTCCAGTTGCCGATCCGGAGTATGGCTGACCAGTAGAGCGTCGTGGCCCGCATCCGCCGCCCCTCGGATCACTTGCTCGAAATCAAATCCAGCGACACCACCCATCTCCAGGCAATCGGTGATGACCACCCCCCGATAACCAAGATCCTCGCGCAGGTAACTCACCGCAGCAGCGGATGTCGTGACCGGATCGATCGGGTCGAAACGCTCTGCGACCACGTGAGTCGTCATCACCATCGATGCTCCTGCAGCATTCGCTCCGGCGAAGGGAAGCAGGTGAGTCTCGCTACCCTGACTGCCCAACCGGGGCAGGCCATGGTGAGGATCGATCTGGACCGGACCGATCCCTGGATAGTGTTTCCAGCAATCGTGCACCCCTTGCTGCCGGTGCCCCCTACCGATCTCGGTCGCCAGTGCCAACGCCAGTGCCGCGTCCGATCCAAAGGAGCGAGATCCGATTCCACGCTCTTCACTCCGCTGGATCAGATCCACACAGGGCGAGAGGTTCACATCGATGCCAATTTCTTGCAGTTCATGGCCCGAGATCTGACCCTGAAGCCTGGCCAGTTCGAGAGCACGGCTCCGATCCCTGCAAGCCGCCGCTCCCAGAGACAGGTTGCCGGGAAAGGTGGTGATGCCCTCGGGGATTCGCACCACCCTGCCACCTTCCTGGTCGATGCAGATGCGCAGATGGGATCCCAGCAATTCTCTCAGTTTTGCCACAAGGTCGACCAACCGTGCCCGGGATGCGACATTTCTCCCGAACAGAATCACCCCACCCGGATCGATCTGCTCGAGGTGGCGTGCGCTCTCCGGTGAAATTTCAGGGTCGGGAATGCCGATCCATAATCGCCTGCCGATCATCGCTTCTCCCTCGGTTGAATGGCGCAAATCCCCGCGGTCAATGGTGCACTGATGACGATCCACCAGGGCCAGGCGATCCACACATCTTCGATCCCCAGTAACGGTTTCTGAAAAAACAGTGCCAGTCCAACGACGCTTCCAACGACCAGCCCCGTCACGGCACTGGGGCCACTGCCGCGTCGCGGAAGAAATGCGGCACACAGAAACACACCGAGCAGCGCACCGTAGATGATGGTCATCGAGGAGAGTGCCAGTGTGACCAGATCCTCCGTGGCAGACCAGCCCCGTTGTTGAAGCCAGGAAAACCCCATCGCCGTCAGCGCCAACAATGCGGTGATCACCACTGCGATGATTCGCATCGACCGCGGCTGATCTTGGGTCTGCTTCTGCAGCACATCGACGCTCCAGGTCGCAGAGATGGCACAGATGGCAGAATCGAGACTCGACATCGCAGCCGCCAGCAGCCCGGCAAGAAAAAGCCCCAACAAGCCTGACGGCAAGTGGTCCCGGGCAAAGAGAGGCACCACATCCTGGGAATCGATGAGGGTGTCGGGTGGGGTGAAGGCACTGGAGCACGCCAGCGCTGTTCCCAGCAGCAGGAACAGCATCGTCAGGGGGATGTTGAGGATTCCAGAGAACACCAGAGCCCGTCCTGCAGAACGACCGTCCTTGCAGGTCAGTAGCCTCTGGACCATGTCGTGGTCGGTCCCATGAGTCGCCATGGTGAGGAAAAATCCACCGATGAGTGCCACTGGCAACGACTTGCCATCGGACCACCAGCCCAAGAAACCACTGCCCCCTTGGCGGGCAACCTCGGAAGGCCACAAGATGATCCGGGTGGAATCGTTCTGTCTGATCCAGTCGAGAAAGGTCTCCACTCCTCCGGGAATCGTGGCCACCGCCACGAACAGGAGCGCCAGCCCAGAGACGATGAACAGTCCACCCTGGATCACATCGGTCGCAATCACCGAGCGGATCCCACCGATTCCCGAGTAGATTCCTGCGATCACTGCGCAAATCAGCACAGAGAACTCCATCGAAACCTGTGTTAGCGCAGAGAATGCGAGGGCTGCGAGATAAAGCCGAACCCCACTGGCGAGAATCCTCCCGACCACGAAAGCCAGAGCGGTACCCCTCCAGGCGATCGGGCCAAAGCTCTGTTCGATCAACCCGTAGACCGTCTTGACGCCGAGTCGATGGTAGAGCGGAACCAGGGTTCGTGAGAGCACCACTTTGGCGATCAGTGCACCGAAGGCGAACTGCAGGTAGTACCAGTTCATCTGAGCGAAAGAATTCTGGGGAACGCCGATGAAGGTGGCCGCCGAGAGTTCGGTAGCGATCAGCGAAAGCATCACCGCAGTCGGGCCGAGACCACGGCCCGCCAGCAGCAGATCATCGGCGCTGTCGCTACGACGAGACACACGAAGTCCGATGGTCAATACCAGAGCCAGGTAGCCGCCGATGACGAGCCAATCGAGCAAGGACATGGCAGGAGGATATCTCCAACTCGCTTCATCTACAGCCCTCGATCGACTGGAAATTATCCTCCCAGCCGGGACAATCAGGAAATGTCGAACTCCACCAGACCAGAAAGAGACCCTCGTCTCGACCAGATCTTCTCGGATGAGCCCAGTGCCATAGGCGAGGCTTGCCTGGAACTGGTACCGATCGTTTTTGATGATCCGGAACTGGAACAGAAACTGATCGATCTGATCCAATGGGCCCTCGATCAGGGGGAGGGCTTCGATGCCGGAGAACTCTGCTGCGCTTTGATCCTTGGAGAAATTCGTAGCGCCCCCAGCACCGACACGCTGCTCAGATGCCTGCAACAGGAGGATGAGATCCTCCAGCGAATCTCCACACGCTCCCTCCAGCGAATCGGCGCCCGCTCCTTCGATACGATTCTTGAACTACTGGAAGATCCAGACATCGATGGTGAGGTGGCCGCACTGATGATCGAGAGCCTCGAGGGAGTCTCCCTTCACGACCTGCCGGATAGCCGAGATCGCATCGAGACTCAGTTACGCCTCGACCTGACACGACCTCAACTTCCGAACCTGAGGAAGGAAGCGACGGCGATCGCCCTCGCTCATCTGGGCGTGGCAGAAACTACAGAATTGATGGAGCAGGTCTTGCAGAGGGATTACCCCGGAGGCAATGCTTTCATCCTCGACGCTCTCGAATTTCTGCAAGAGCATCCAGAGGGACTGAAGGGGCATGCCGAGGATCCCATCGAACAGGTCGTTCGGTGGTTGGAGGATGAAATCGTCCCCGGTGGGGATCTCGATCCGACTCTGTGGCAGGATTCACTGAGCGAAGCCCTGCCACGATCAGAAGCTGTGGATGATGCCGATCCCGAGGCCACGCCCCGCTGAGGAAGCGGCTAGACTTCCTCGAAGAACCACGGCTTGAGTGCCTGCAAGTTCTCCTCGTAGCCCTCCGGATCCAGCAGCCAGCAACTACTCGCCACCGAAGAGAGCAAACTGTTGCCATCTTGAGGCGTGAAGCAGAATCCGGTGATCTGCGTCCCATCGACCACCGACAGCGTTTCGTGGGGAATCACCGTCTGGTTGAGAATTCGGCCGAAGAAGCCATGATCGCGGCCAAAACTGAACACCTGGTTGGCGGACTTCTTGTAGGTGAGCGCCAGTCGGTCATTCTCCTTCACCCGTTCCAGCAGTTTCTTTACCGTGGTCGGCTCCTTCACCTCAAGCCTGAACCTGAGGGTGTGCATGTACTGTGAATTCAATTTCACCGCACTCGAGAACAACTGTGGGAATTCGAGATTCTGGGTCTGAAACAGGTGATACGCATCTCTGGCATGGTGCGTTCCGAACTTGCTGTCCCCATGCTTCTCCACCTGGGGTGAGGGAGCAAATCCTGAATCCTGACTGACATCATTGGCTCTTCTCATGCAAACGAAGTCGGCGGAGACCAGATTTTCTGGCAGAGAGCCATTCCCCAGAGCCATCGTCTTGATGATCGCTGCGAGGTTGTGGGTGTTACAGGAGACGACATGGAGATACCGATCTTCCCCGGGGATCAGAGCGTCGTCATTGATTCCTCGAGCATACATCTTTCCAAAGCCAAACTCGGACCCTTGCGCGACAAAACCCTTGACGCCCGAGGCGCTTTGATAATATTCGTCCTTGTTCGTAAGACCTGCACCGGAAGGAGTGCAATCGATCACCACCGAGGATCGCTGGATGGCATCGCGGGTGACGAAGGAGGGGCGAATTCCGATCTTCTCGAATCCAGAGATGGTTTCCTTGGCGGTCGAGAGCATGGCTCCGCGGTCGAGAAGCGTCTTCACCTTGGATCGATCTGTGAGATTGGGTGAACGCTTGTTGAAGGTCACCTCGTCGATCCCGAGTTGATCCTTCAGGTGGCAGAGCAACCCGATGAGAGGCTCTCCGATGGTTCCGGTACCCACGACATGGACTATTCTAGACATCACGATCCCCCAGATAGTTTCTGACTCGAGTCATCGGTCTGTTCCAAATGGTGGGCCGACATGCTGCGTCGACATGGCCCAGAGAGCCTCTTCGACTCACCTCCAGCGAGAATATTCGATGAATCTGGCTGGTGCGACAAATCTCGCACCAATTGGGCTGGAAGCGACCCTTCAAGAATGAGAAGAGGCCCTCCGGGAATCTCCCGAAGGGCCTCTTTGCTCGCAGAACCACTCGAAGGACGGTAGCCGCTCGACTTATGGACAGGCCGGATCGTCTTCACAATCGCTGTCAGCACAATCGATGGAGCCGTCCACATCGTCATCGAGACCGTTGTCACAGATCTCCAGTGGACGTTCTGCAAACCCGACCGTCACGCTATCGATCTGGGGAGTCGATCCCAGATTGGCCGGATCTGCGTAAAGGAAGTAACGCATCACGACCGACTGAGGGTCTTTCAACTTCGACGGCTCGGAAACGATTCCCAGCAAGGGACCAGGCTGTCCCGATGCGATGTCACTGTGACCGTAGCCCTCGTAAAGCACCTGCAGGTTGAGTGCGCTCCCAGCCAGCAGGTCGGCCACTGCAGGATCCACTAACAGACCAGAACTCAAGCTTCCGTCATCGCTGACCAGCACATATGGAGTCGATGCAGCAGAACTGAGATCGGTGCCAAAGAGCGAGAAGGAACCGACTGACGGCGCCGGATTGACGTCGATCCCCGTATCGGAGAAGCCTAGCGGAGTCTCGACTCTCACCCAGCCCTCCGCTCCACTTCCACCAGAGTTGGAGGAAAGGACGGTCGGGTAAGGACTACCTCCTGGGTACTGCTGATTGGCAAATCCTCCGCTGACATCGAGGATA
>CAVOEM010000088.1:0-10787 GCA_963694575.1 Planctomycetes bacterium UBA1146
TGGGTCATGGAGCCCATCTGGGCGGCATTCTCTTCGCGATCCTGGTGCTGTGGGTGTTGCCACGATTCTTCGATCTCAGTCGTTTGGATGGTGGTCGCCGGTCGAGATCCGCGCCCTCGAGATCCGCATCATCGGAACCCGTATCCTCGAGTTCCGGGCAGCGAAGCCCGGCGGATTACTACCCACAGAAGCCTACTCAGGAGAGTCGCGACCTGGCGGAAGAGAACCGCCTCGACCAGTTGTTGACCAAGGTCAGTCGCGAAGGGATCGAATCCCTTTCCGATGATGAAAGAGATGACCTCCAGCGGATCAGCCAGAAGAGGCGAGACACCTCTTGAGTCGATGGGGCACTGCGGGTCGCTGGTGGCAGGCGTGGGTGTTGCGGAGGAGAGCCCGCAAGGAACTGGGCGACCTGTTCGGTTCTCCGAGGCGTCTCGAAGGGACCTCTCTCCAGCCGACCCATCGTGGCCGTTGTGACATCATCGACATCGAATCGAGTGATGGGCAGGTCGAAGCGATCACCTTTCAGATCCTCCGTCACCCGCGGCCCCATCCCTTTTCCCGGCAGTATCACCTGGTGGCAGAGCGCTGGCGGGTAGAGTTGCCCGAGGGAACTCCGCAAAGGGCTGGATCGGTCAATTTGAGTCGACTGAGAGATTCTCGAAGCGATGGAGAAGCTCCCGGTTCCTTCCCTTGACGAGCCCCCTGTTTCTCGGCGACTATCAGGATTCGAGACTTCCTCGAGTCGATTCACCACAACTCTACTTCTCGTCGAGGGAAGCGGAATGAGAGGCACCAGAATGGAACTGCTGAAGGAATTATGTGAAGCATATGGTGCTCCAGGGTTCGAGGATCGAATCCGTGCCATCTTTCGCAGAGAGATCAAGGATCATGTCGATCGCATCGAGGTCGATGGCATCGGCAACTGTATCGCCATCAAGGAGGGTAAACCGGGATCACCCAAGGTGATGCTGGCCGGGCACATGGATGAGATCGGATTTGTCGTCAAACACATCGACGACAAGGGCTTCATCCGCCTCTCCCCGCTGGGTGGTTTTGACCCCAAGACTCTCATCGCCAAGCGTGTGACCATCGTCACCAGCGGTGGTGAAGAGATCACCGGCATGATCGGTTCGAAACCGATTCATATCATGACTCCCGAAGACCGTAAAAAGATGCCCACGGTGCCCGAGCTGTTCGTCGATGTGAGTCTGTCGGGCGAGGAAGCCAAGGCACGGATCGAGATCGGAGATCCGGTCACTCTTCAGCAACAGTTCCAGGTCAGTGGCGACCGCTGTACTGGCAAGAGTCTCGATAACCGTGTATCGATCTACACGATGATCGAAGCGATGCGACGCTATTCCAATGAGAACGTCAGCGTCT
This sequence comes from Planctomycetes bacterium UBA1146, assembly GCA_963694575.1. GTDB lineage: Bacteria > Planctomycetota > UBA8108 > UBA1146 > UBA1146 > QNYK01. The sequence goes on from CAVOEM010000088.1 coordinate 1,384, forward strand.
ATGCGGTGGCCACTACCCAGGAGGAGATCGGTCTACGGGGAGCGATGACCGCTTCACACAGAATCGAGCCTGATTGTGGAGTCGCCATCGATGTCACCCTGGCCTGCGATACCCCAGGTGCCAGTGAACACGAGAAGATCTCGTCGCTGGGTGCTGGAGTTGCGATCAAGGTTCACGACTCGTCGAGCATTTCCAACCCGAAGATGGTCAGGGCGATGAGAGAGATTGCCCGCGAAAAGGAGATTCCGTTCCAGATGGAAATCCTGACGATGGGTGGGACCGACGCCGGTGGTATTCAACGTGGAGGCAGTGCCGTACCAGCGATCACGCTGTCGATTCCGTGTCGCTACGTCCATACCGTGGTCGAGACCATCGATGCTCGGGATCTGGAAGCGACGGTCGCCTTGCTGGCGGGATTCCTCGACAAGGCTCACGAGATCGATCTCAGTTACGACGGCTGATCTACAGCGCTCTTCTCCCAGATGGTCAGGCGAGTGTCACCGTAGCGACGATTCTGCCGTGCTGTCAGACCTGGCGGCGGCGTAGCCGTGGGCTCGCGGGAGGGGTGCTCGATGGCGAGAATCCCTCCTGCTGCAAGCCATTCCCCCCGGGCCAGATCACTGGCCAGTTGCCACGGGATCGCTCCGGGACGGGAATAATCGGGGAAAGGTGGGTCGAGCAGGATCACCTCGAATTCGCCACCAATCGGAGGGCGATCCGCCAAGCGGTAGGCATCCATCTCCAGCACCTTGCACTGGGCAGGAATGCCAAGAGTCTCGAGATTTTTACGTAACATCGTCTGAACGGCGCGGTCCTTCTCGACATGAATCGCCTGACGCGCTCCGCGGGAGACGGCTTCAATTCCGAGGGCGCCCGATCCAGCAAACACATCGAGTACCCGAGCCCCTGACAACTGTTCCTGGATGATGTTGAAGAGAGATTCCCTGACTCTGGTTCTCATCGGGCGGACTATGGAACCGGCAGGAACTTCGATTTTACGCCCGCGCAGGTGGCCGCTGGAGATTCGGATCGATCCAGATCGGGGCACGTCAGTAGGCCTGATCGCTCAGGAGACGAGGCGGTCGTCGGAGGCCGCGAGTCTCTGGGCCAGGATCCTGGCCATGTTGAGGATCATCTTGTAGGCCACCATGTTGCCCTCTTCGAGAAGTTGCTGAAAAGGACCTGAGGGAATCTTCTTGAGGCGACCATCTTCGACACACATCACTGTGGCACTTCTCACATCGTGACTGATCAGGGACATCTCGCCGAAGAATGAGAGTTCCTCGAGGCGGCCGAGCACTTCGTTACGATTACCCGACTTGAGTACCTCGAAAGCTCCTGCTCCGATGATGTAGAAACCATCTCCTGGGGTGCCCTGAAGGACCACGGTGTCGCTCTTCTTTGCGACGATATCTTCAGAGATCCTCAGCAGGTCAGCAATTTCAGAGTGAGAGAGCCCTTCGAACAGGGGCACTTTTTGAAAGGATTCGACGTATTCGCTCAACTCTCCACTCCCTCGTCTGGGGCACTCCCTCACGGATCATTCCGTGGGAAACAGGCCTCCATGAAAGAACACCTTAGCGTTTAGGGGACTCCACTGCAATGTCACCGCCAGCCAACTCACTCACCGTCCTGGATCGCAGTGGCCGACTCCCACCAGGGAAGCAGGTCCTCGGGCAGCGGTGCTTCAAAGTGCATCGATTGATGACTGGAGGGGTGACGAAGGTGCAGTCTCCATGCGTGCAGCGCGTGACGCTCGAGTGGAGCAGCGGGTGCCGCAGGGACCCAGCGGGAGAGGTCCAGTTTCGTTTCCCTGCCATAGTGAAAGTCGCAGAGGATCGGGTGGCCGATGGCTCGCAAGTGGACGCGAATTTGGTGGGTTCTCCCGGTCCTGGGGAAGCAGTGGAACCAGCAGATTCCCTTCATCGAATCGTTGCCGATGGTGCGGATCTGCTTCCATGCCGTGTAAGATTCTCGAGCCGCTTGCTCATGTCTCACAACCCTTTTCCTCGGGTCGGTAAGTGATCGCGCCAACGGGAGGTCGATCTCACCAGAAAGGGTGGTCGGGATTCCATGAGAGAGAGCAAGGTACTCCTTGGCGATCTCTCGATCATGAAACTGACGTGCCAGTTCCTTGTGTGCAAAGTCGGTGCGAGCGATCACCATCACTCCAGAGGTTTCACGATCGAGGCGGTGTACGATTCCAGGTCTGCCCGCTTCTCCGACCGAGGACAGTTGGCCAGAATGCCCCAGTAACGCATTGACCAGGGTACCTTCCGGCGGCGCACCGGGTGCCGGGTGAACGATCATCCCCGCCTCCTTGGAGATCACGATGATGTCGTCATCTTGATGGAGGATTTGCAACTGGTGATCTTCAGGGAGCGGAATCGGCGAGGGGATCGGTGGAGGATCGAAGGAGACTCGATCGGTCAGTTGTATCCGATGAGAAGCGCGGCAACTTTTTCCGCCGATGGTGATTCGACCCTCGTCGATGAATCGTCGCAAGGCAGAGCGAGAGTGCTCGGGGACCTGGCGACTGAGCCAGCGATCGAGACGATCTCCCACATCTTCGGACTCGACTTGGAATTCACGTCGTTCGGGTCGAGCGGGGCCGGAAGGCCCCTCAGTCGCCGCCACTACCAGTGGCTGGTGCGGGTGGCCCCAGGTCCTCAACGGCATCGGTCGGCTCATCCGGAACTACGGGTTCCGAAACCGGCGGTGCAGACTCTTCGGTGGTGAGTACTGGTTTGACGGGCTCGTCGGTAGTGAGTGTCGGCTTGACCGATTCTTCGGTGGTGAGTACTGGTTTGACGGGCTCGTCGGTGGTGAGTACTGGCTTGACCGGATCGCCGGTGGTGAGTGTCGGTATGAGCGGATCATCGATGGTAGAGGGGACCGCCGGTGTCGGCTCGGGAATCACCAGTTCAGGAATTTCCGGCAACACGAATCCGACACTGCTGTCACGAGAGGTGCTGAACTGCTGCCAGTAACTATTGATCAGGTAATTATCCGGTAAACGGTTAAGACTCTTTTCCAGCAAGTTCACCGCTTGCTGTCGATCCTCTTCGGTCCCCTGATCCCAGAGCCAGCGGGCCACTCGCCCGATCACCAGACCCTCCATCGCTTGTCCTTCAACATCACTGAGCAACCCGGGATAGGCTTGCCGCACCTGATCGGGTTCTCCAGTAAGCGTCGTGTCGATCTGGTTGTTCCAGGCCTGGAGTTGACGATCCTTGAGCGAGTCGAAAATTGAAGGAAGGGTGATCAGACCGATGACGATAATCAGCCCGATGAAGATCGGAGTTGAATTGACCTTGGCTGCTTTGGCCACCTCGAGGGTGAGGTTTTCGATCTGAGTGTCGATCTGATCGGGATCCTCAGGGGTGGTGGGCTGGTGACTGTCTGGACGTGCTGGACCGGTCTTGGCCATCTTGATGTACTCTCCCTTTTTCATTCAGCGCTGCACCTAGGCAGCACTTAGGTTCAGGATTCTACACCAATTTTCACGATGAGGCGGGTGACATAATGGTGCCCTCTCTCATCCGGTGTCCTTTTGATCAGGACCTCTGCGTATTCGTCACCTTTCCGGTAACGCAGTTGCTGTTCACCCAGATCTTCGGTTCCGGAAATGTGTTCCCAGCCATGAATCGGCATCTGGTCCATGTACCAGTGGGTCAACTCCAGTACCGGTCGATCTCCCCAGTAAATGACCTCAACGGTTCTCATGGGAAGGGGCGCATGCTGGAATTTCAGGTAGGACCAGGATTTTTCATCGAGCTCAAAACCGAGAGGAGCGGGGATGTCTGCAGGCTGGTGTTTATTGACGATGGGTACAGAATCCTCGAAAGGGACCAGTCCCTGGCAGCCGATCATCGGCACCAGAAGCAGTAACATGATTCCCAACAGCGCACTCATCGACACCGAAATACGGCCATTCGATGGGTAGAAAATACTCTTCATCTCGATCCTCCTGCCCGTGCGGGGGGCTTCTCTGGCACTGACTATTCCACGCCGGTTGCCCTTGACGATCGGGATAGCATAATCCCCCCGTGCCCCGGAGGCGAGGGATCGACCGCAACTGCCGGGCATTAGTCCAGAGATGTTGGAGGAAGTCTGTTGTCACAGTGGAGGAAGCCGCTTCCCGGCTCCATCCGAGGCGCAGTGGCGGAGTTGGCTCGCCATCCCTGGAGGACCGTCCTGATCTGTCAGGGGATTCTCTGGGCGGTTGCGCTGATGGTCGCCCCTGCGGCGATCCTCCAGGGGTCGAGGACCGCAGCGATGGAACGAGCGAGGGAACTGGGCACTGACCGGATCCAGGTCGAGGTGGAAGCGGGAGCCAGAGCCCTGCTCGAGGTGGAGGATCTGGAGTCGATTCGATCGGTGTTGGCGGAGAACTATCCGCAGGCGCTGGTCAGTGGCCAATCGGTGTCGGGTAACTCGGCGATTGAAGGGAAGGGGAAGGCCTACCTGGTGGCCTCCGATGAGGGAGAAATCGCTGCCAGATCCCTCCGGTTGCTCGAGGGACGCTGGTTCAAAGAGGCCGCCGATCCGCCGGAAGTGGTACTGGAGCAACCGCTGGTGGCGGCACTTCCTGCGGCTGAAAGCGGTTCACCGATCGGGCAGATGCTGTGGGCAGATCCCGCCAGTTCCAGGTATCGCAGGATCGGGCTCGGTGGCGAGATTCCACCGACCGCTCGTAGCTGGCTGGTGGTGGGAGTCATCCAGTCGCCGGGAGAATCCAAGGTCAATCCTCTCGGCTTCGGAGAGGACCGTCGATTTTCCGGCATGATCGAGTCTGCTCTCCAGATGCTGGGGGTGGCCCCGGTGGAGGCGCCGTGGATGACCGGGGGAATGTCACTGCATGTCGATCGTGCCAGCCTGAAGGCGGCACCCGTCGATTGGATGGTGGTCTCGGTCGATCCCAGTCGAGTGAACTCCGCGAGAGTGCTCGTCGAGGAGACTCTGATCCGTCGTGGCAAGGCGCCGCTTCTCTACGCCAATGCGGCCTGGTCCATCCTCGCAAGCCCGGAGCTGGATGGATATCTGGTCCTGCACGATGTCTTTTTCGTGGTGACCGTGGTGATTGGCCTGCTGGTACTGATCAATCTGCTGCTGCTGACCGGGCGTCGCCGCCGTGGAGAGGTGGGATTGCGTCGCGCCGAGGGGGCGACTCGCGCCGACATTTTCTGGCAGTTCCTGTGGGAGGGCGTGTTGATCTCGCTGGTCGGTGCCATCCTCGGAGTGGGGGTCGGGGTTGTGGTGGCCCACCTCCGTGCAGGACTGGATCCCTCGGCAGTGATGACTGCTACATTGCCGTGGAAAACAGCCATCGAAGCGGTTCTGATCGCCACCACTGGTGCGGCGATTGCCTGTGCGGCTCCCGCCTGGGCAGTGAGTGATGTGGAGCCATCATTGCTGTTGAGGGAAGGTCGATGAGGGGGTTGCCGGGAATTCTGCGGAACTCACTGCTGTCGATCGTGCGCCATCGGATGCGCTCCTTGCTGGTGGTCTCGACCTTTGCGCTGGGTCTGGCATCGGTGGTCGCCATCGTGGGCACCATCGAAGGGGGGCGGCGGACCATCTCCCACGACCTTGAAGCGCTCGGTACCGATCTCGTGGCGCTGATCAATCCGTTGCGGCTGGGAAGCCTCTCCATCGGAGTGAAAACAGAGGGAAGACCGTTGGTGATGGAGGATGTCGCCTCGATCCAGCAGCAGTTGCAGGGGAGCACCGATTCGGTGTCGCCGATTCGCATCGACCTGGGTCTATCCACCACCCCGCGCGGCACGATGCGACACACCATCCTCGCTACGATTCCAGAATTCGTCTCGGTACTGAGGCCGGGGATGCTGGCGGGGAGATTTCTCCAGCGACAGGATCGTTGGCCCACCGAGGATGGCGATGAGATCCCTGCGGCCATCGACGAGGCGTTGGCGGAGATCCTCTTCGGAGATCCAGTCCTGGCCATCGGGCAGACGGTTCGCTGTATACGAGATGGACGCGCATTCAGTGCCATGATCGTCGGAGTGGTGAAGGATCCGTTGCTTCTGAGACAGTACATGAGCGCCTTCGACTCCACATCCAGTGCTCGGTCGATCCCGGCTCGCCGTCTGCAATTCCTCAACCTGTATCTTCCCTGGCGTCCGGAGATCGATCAGCCTCAACTACTGCTGGTCGATGCGCCGGGGGTCGATGATGTGGATGAGATCGCCGCTCGTCTCGAAAAGATCATCGCCAGCGAAAAACTTGGAGTGTTCTTGCACGTTCAGAAGAGATGGACTTCGGTGGTGCTGGACATCATCGATCGTTTCAGCGGGCTGGGGCACTTCATCTGGATCCTCGATCTGGTCGTGGTACTGATCCTGACCGGCACCATCTCCTTACTGGCGATCGATGAGAGCCTCGAAGAGGTGGCCTTGCGAAGAGCCGAAGGTGCGACGGTGTTGGAAGTCATGCTGCCGGTGCTGCTGGAAGGTGTGTGGTTGTCGCTGGCGGCGATGGTTCCGGGGATCTTCGTCGGCCAGTTGATCCTTCAATATGGAATCGAGCCGGTACTGGGGTGGTCTTCCTGGCTTCCTCCTCGGATGATCTTTGGGACCTGCATCGGGCTGATGACGACAGGACTACTGGGGTCGATGCTACCGGCATTGAGGGTTGCGAATCTCGATCCGGCGGCGGTTCTGGGAGGTCGTCGAGATCTCTGAACCGTGACATATTGGAGCGCACCTCGCAGGTGCATTGTGAAGTAGACCTTGCGGAACAGGCCTCGCGGAAACAACTTGCAGGGAGAGAGAGAGATCGATGTTCGTTCAGATGGAACAGATCCGGAAGTGCTACGGCGAGGGAGACGGCATGATTGCCGCGCTCGACGGAGTTGATCTGACCGTGGAGAAGGGCGAGTTCATCGCCATCGTGGGATCCTCCGGTAGTGGCAAGAGCACCCTTCTGCAGATCCTCGGCTGCCTCGATCATGCAGACTCCGGGACTTACCAACTGGGTGGACGAGATGTTCAATCGCTCACCGGCGCGGAGATGGCACGCATCCGCAACGAGACCATCGGTTTCGTGTTCCAGTCCTTTCACCTGCTCGGCGACCGGGATGCGCTGGAAAATGTCTCGTTGCCACTGGAGTATCGCCGCTCCGCCGCTCCTACGGTCTCCGCCGCCCAGGTGCTGGAGCGAGTCGGACTGGCGGATCGGAGCACTCATCGGCCTTCTCAGTTGAGTGGTGGGGAACGTCAGCGTGTGGCCATCGCCCGGGCGCTGGTCAAGGAACCTGGCTTACTGCTCTGTGATGAGCCGACCGGAAATCTGGATAGTGCCAGTGGCGACCAGGTGCTCTCGTTGCTGTCAGAACTTCGGGATGAACTGAACACTACACTGATCCTTGTTACCCATGACAGCGAGGTCGCTGCCAGGGCGGATCGGGTGTTGTCGATGAAGGATGGTCGGTGGTCATGATGCGACGTTGGATTTGGGGATCCGCCTTGCTGGTCTGGTTTCTGATCTGGCTCAACAGCCATTTCTCGACCGACGCTCGATCGGTGACCATCTACTGCTCTCATGATCGCAGTCACTCCCAGCAGATTCTCGATCGGTTCGAGAAGGAGACGGGAATCGTGGTCGATGCCATATTCGATACCGAGGCGACCAAAACGGTCGGATTGACCGAGAGGATTCGCAGCGAGCGGGAGCGTCCAAGGTGCGATGTTCACTGGTCCAATGAGCCCTTGAGGGCGGTGCAACTGGCACAGGAGGGGCACTACGACACGCTCCCCGAGGGAGCGGGGCTGGGGATTGATTCTCGCTGGAGAGATGCGGGGGATCGCTGGTGTGGATTCGCCGCTCGTGCACGAGTCGTGGCGACCCATCCGGAATCGCTGGCGAGTACCGATATTCCTCGTTCGGTCGAGGGGCTGGCCGATCCGAGTCTCTCCGGGAAAGTGGTGATGGCTGACCCGAGGTTTGGAACCACCGGTAGCCATCTGGCGATTCTGAGGGCCACTCTTGGAGCGCAAAGATATCGCGAGTTACTTCAGGGTTGGAAAGACAATCGAATACAGATCGCCTCATCGAATTCATCCAGCCGAGATCGGGTGCTCTCAGGCGAAGCCTGGGTGGGACTCACCGACACCGATGATGTCGAAGTGGTGCGCCGAAGGGGGGCTTCCATCGGTGAGGGTTTCTTGCCAGAAGATGGGGTCATCCTGCTACCCAATGTGGTGGCCGTGGTGAAGGGGTGCCCGCACCCAGAAGAGGCCGATGAACTGGCACGCTGGTTACTTCGTGAGGAAGTGGAGGAGTGGTTGGCAAATTCATCGAGTCGCCAGATTCCGCTGAGAACTGAAGTACCGGTGATCGCCAGTGGCCTGTCACTCTCCCGATTCGAACCGCTGGAAATCGATTGGAGTGAGGCCGCAGGACAACTCCATGAGGCGGTTCGAGAAGCGGAAAGGATCCTGTTGAACCCTTGAAGAATCGTGCGGTCGGGATGATCTTTCCGTTGCTTCCAGTGATGATCGGTTTCTACATCCCGGTCGTCATGGTCGCAATCGAGGATCAAGTCTTCTCTACGGAGCCGGGGACTTCAATCGTGGCAGCGGCCGATTTGCTAGTGGTGCTGTCGACCATCAGGATCGTGGCGATGGCTGCATTGCTTGCGACGCTGATCGGACTCGTCGATGCCATTCTGCTGGCGGGAACTCGTGGTCCGCTGCGAGGCTTCATCCTGATCCTGCTACTGGCCTCCTTCTTGATCCCTCCGGCAGCTTTGGCTTCTGCAGTTCAGGCTTGCGTCGGTGCCTCGACCTTGCGAGCGACAGTTCGCGATGAAATCGGAGCGGTTCTGATGCTTTCCTTACGCTGGGCACCGGTTGCGGCAGCGATATTGCTGGCTGCGGTTTCGATGTGGCCACGTGCCCAGGAGAGAGCATTGCGTTCACTTCCGCCCGGAGTGGCTCTGATCGCTCGTCTGCGCGGATTGCGACCGGCGGCGTTCAGATGTGCCGGACTGCTCCTGTTGTTATTGTTGCCGGCCGCAGAGTTGCCCTCCTACGCAGGAGTTGAAACGGTCTCCCAGCGAATCCTCGCCCGCTTGACTGTCGGGGATGCGGCAGAAGGTTGGAGACTTGCGATGGTGATGGTGACGCTGCTGGTCCCAGCGATTTACTTCCTCACCTCATCGGGCGTTGAGCCTGCAAGGGCAGGCCACCTCAATGAAGTGCATGGATTACCGCGGTTACCGTGGGCCAATCGGTTCCTGTTTCTTCGGGTGTTACCGGCGGTGGCACTGATACTGGTACTGTTCTACACGGCCTGGCCTCGTGCCAGTGAAGTAGCGATTGCCGGGGAGGAACTGGTCGATGCGGTGTCTTCGATCGGGCTAGAATTGCCTCGTGCGCTGC
>CAVOEM010000089.1:0-10644 GCA_963694575.1 Planctomycetes bacterium UBA1146
CAGCAAGTGGGATCCACAACTCTGGATGTGGCGAGCATCGCTGATTATTCTTTCTGCATGAAGAACCTCAGCTGCTGCCACTTATCCTTTGCCCTCGCTGCCCCCGAGCGGCTGGCAGTCCAAACCGCCCTTTCACGCTCTCTTCATCATCACACCGCCGAAGAAGTGGAAGAAACTATTCTTCAATCGATCCCCTACAGTGGTTTTCCTGCTGCGGTGGAAGCACTCGGCTGGCTTCGAGAGCGCTACCCCACAGCATCTTCACAACGCCCCACTTCTTCAGCAAGGGCTACAGGTCTGTTCGACAGCGTCTACGGAACTGCACGAGAACGGGTTCTCGACTCACTTCGAAAGCGACACCCCGATCTCGAATCCTGGATCGAACAGTTCGCCTACCAGACGGTGATGGACTCGTCGTGGTTCGGAGCCGCCCAGATCGAATCGCTGGCGGTCGCCTCGCTGATCGGCCAGGGGCGAATGAGCCCGTTGCACTCCCATCTTCGCGGCGCATTACGAACCGGCGTAAAAGCGTCCGAACTGAAGGAACTACTCGACTCGCTCGAACCGCTAGCACACCCAGAAGTACTGGAAGCGAGCCGCGAATTGCTGCGCCAATTGACCCTCAAGGACCAACCCGATCACTGAGTTGCGGCTCCAACTCCATCAGAACTGGCGCGAATCATAGGCCCAGTGAAGAAGTGCCTGTCGTTGGCGGGGACGACAATCCAGGTCACCCGGCGCGCAGTTCTTGACCACCTGACTACGATGACGACGCATCTGTCGCCAACGACGAATCTGTCGGGCGTCATCTTCGCCACGACGCCCCATGTAGTACCTGCAATACCACTGGAACCAACCGCGCGGATCATTCTCATCTATCCAGCCACGGACATACCATTCGCGTAGAGGCTGCGAGGCACGAATCTTGAACAAATTGAGTTGAGGATCGGGAATCCCGGGCGACAACTTGGCCTTTCGAAACCACGAGTCCGGGAACTCGTCGCGACAATCGGTCATGTAACAGCCACCGAAAACCCCCAGTTCCAGCATCTGTCGAGGTGTCAGTTCCGGTTCAAATTCAGGATCGAACTTCTTCCCCACGGCGACTGTCCGCTGATAAATGTAGCCCTCTTGCATCGAGTCATGAACCATCACTCGGACCGGAAGCATGTTTGAATGAGATTTCGTCACGAATCTATTTACCCCAGTTTCAAATATTGCGAAATGGCAGAGGCGATTCTTTCACTTTCTTCCCAGCTAGCGACCATCGATAGACGAACAAATTGCTCCCCCGGACCGTGTTGATCCGGATCCCCGACCAACGCCGCCGAAGGGATCGTCACGGCCAGGATTTTTTCATCGAGCAAGGCTTCCGACAGCTGTGTACTGGTGATTCCTTCCGGCGCTCTTTGCCACACATAGAGGCTCGCCTCAGGTTCACTTCTCGGCAGTCCGGCCTGTTCAAACGCCGCCACAAACAGATCGCGTCGCTTTCGATAGCCCGCTCGCATCTCGGCCACATGGGACTCGTCCGAATAGGCCGCTATGGCGGCTTCCTGGATGAACCAGGGAGTCCCCGTGTCGATATTGGCCTTCAGCTTGCGATAGAGAGCGATCACTTCAGGATCACCGGCAACCCACCCCACCCGGTATCCGGTCATGGCCGATCGCTTCGAGAGAGAGTTGAAGACCAACACCCCCTCCTTCCCTTCTTCGAGCGCCGAATGTGGCGGCTCGTCGAAGTAGATCTCGGAATAGGCCTCATCGCTGCAGGCGATGATGTTTCGATCACGGCACCACTGCACCCACCGTTTCAAGAACTGTGGTGAAGCGACTCGCCCCGAGGGGCTCGAAGGTGTCGTCAACCAGAAGATCTTGGCTCGTTTTGCGATTTCATCCGGAATCGAATCGAGATCGGGCAAGAAGTCAGTCGCTTTCTGAATCGGCGTGAAATAGGGCTGCCCTTCGGCAAACAGGGTTCCACCGCCATAGGGCGGATAACCGGGATCGGGACAAATCGCCACGTCACCCGGATTGAGCAGCGCTTCCGGCAGGTGGAAAATCGATTCCTTTGACCCCACCGACGAAACGATTTCAGTGTCCGCATCGATCGAGACGCCAAAACGACCTTCAAACCAATCCGTCACCGCCTGGCGAAAAGGCTGACTCCCGGCAAAGGGTGGATAGCCACTGGTGGCATGTCGCTCGATCCCCTCGGCACAGGCGCGGCGAATGAACTCGGGAGTGGCTGCCGAAGGGTCGCCCATGCCAAAGTCGACCGGATGGAGCCCCTTGGCCCGTAGTTGCTCGGTGCGTTCGCGAACGGCGGCCATCGCATAGGTGCCTATACTAGAGATCCTGTTCGATCCGATACCCATCGTCATCCTCTCCGGTTGGTCCTTCTGCAGGTCAGGAAACTGCGCTGATACTCGTCGCGAAGATGGTCGCTGGCAAGGGACTCAACCCCCATCCTGGCCCTTCTCGCGGTCAGGGACGAGCCGAGTTGGCCTGCCAGATCATCAGTCCACGTAACAGGTGACAGCCATCCCCAAAAGTTCGTTCCCAGGTCTCCCGATCCTCCGTCTCGGTTTGGGCCGAGAGGAGTATCCCCTGCGGATCCACCACCTCGAGCAGGCGTGTCTGGATCTGACTCGCCGCCTCGAGGCTTTGCTCGACTGCGATCTCGACCTGCTGAGCGGTGAGCAGGCCGAGGGCTCGACTGCGACCAAACAGGTCGAGCCCATGCCCCGCCAATTTCATGCGCGCCAACAGCGCGTGGCGCGCCGCTCGGCGAGGGGAGACTCCTGCCGCCAGCGCTCGCTGCTCCTCGTCGAGGCGAAACTGCAGTTCCCAGGAGATACGACGGGTCGTCAGTAACAAGCGATCGATCAAGCGCACTCGATCCGCAGCTGTCAGATAGCCCGCGCCGAACGACTCGACCAGCGCCGAGAAGAGGTGCAATCCGCCACAGGTATAGGCCCAGGTACCGGACTGTTCAGGACCCAGTGATCCGTCGGGACGACCCCCCTCCTCCAGGCAACGGTGGACGACCCGGTCCGATTGTTCCACCGCACTGAGCAGCGTTCGGGCCAGTGTCGCAAGATCGGCATCCGCGGTGGCAGTCATGGCGGGCAGTTTCAACACCGCCGCCGCCTCGACCAACCAGGCCAGATCGTTGATCTGCTTCCAGTGAGTGGGCATGCTGGTGGCGGCCAGCGCACGCTCAATTCGCTGCTTCAGATGTGGAGTGTGAGTCGACGGGAGCACCCAGGCAGCGGTGCGAAGGAGCAGGTGAGGGTGCTGCTCCCCACGGTGACCATCGGCACCATGTAACGGGATCTGCACCTCTTCATCCTCGATCTGTCCGATCCACCTCGCCCGAACTGCGGCGAGACGGTTCGCTTCGGGGAATGCCAGCATCAGGTGAGCCCCAGCCCAGGGATCGGTGCTGGCGAGTCCCGCATCGAGGATCCTCGACGAAAAGGTCGCTGCCGGATCGATCGGGATGGCCGGGGTGCAGCCGATCAGCAACGAGAAGATGGGCCAGATCCACCATCGCTGGGCTGCACCTCTTCTCCACTCCTTACTGGTCAATTGAACGGGTGACGACAACTCGCGCCTCCTTCCCCGCACCATCAGATCGTATCGAGATCGTTGGAGCAAGGTTCCTTGCCCACAGCGCCGTCCCGGGGCACTCTCTTGCCGGGAGGAGTTTCGATGATCTCGGTCCACAGTTTGGCGCTGGCGAGCCAATCCTTGCCTCTGCTCGATGACCTGGTGCTGCTGCTGCTGGGAGCGATGCTGGTGGCTCTGGTCACCCGTAGGCTGCGCATCCCCTACACCGTTGGGCTGGTGGTCGCCGGTGCAGCGATCGGATTCTTGCGTCATCAGGGCGCTCTCCCCAGTGGTGCCGGCCACTTCGCACTGACCGAGGAACTGATCCTGCTGATCCTGTTGCCTCCTCTGCTCTTCGAAGGGGCGATGAACACCGCCTTCTCGAAACTGAAGGAAAATGGCACGCTGATCGCCACCATGGCGCTGCTCGGCACCTTCGGTTGCATCTTGCTCACCACCGCGGCGATCCGTTCTTTGACCGGTTGGGACTGGGATCTGTCCTTACTCCTGGGAGCGATGGTCAGTCCCACCGATCCGGTCAGCGTACTGGCGATCTTCCGTGAACAGGCTGTTGAAAAGCGACTCTCGACCATCGTCGAGGGGGAATCACTGTTCAATGATGGCCTGGTGGTGGTGCTCTACCTGTTACTGATGCGTGGCCTGGAACAGGGGTGGCAAGAGATCACCGTCGCTGAGGGATTGCTCACCTTCGTCCACATGATTGGAGTCGGAGCGCTGGTGGGGTTATCGCTCGGCTCGCTGGTCAACTGGCTGATCGAACGGATCGACGAGCATCTGATCGAGGTGCTCTTCTCGATCCTGCTCGCCTATGGATCCTACATGCTGGCGGAACGATTCGAGGCTTCCGGGGTGATCGCCGTGGTGTTTGCCGGATTGATGGTCGGCAATGTCGGTCGCCAGACCGCCATGAGTGCCACCGCCATCTTGAGCCTCGGCTTGACCTGGGAGGTCATCGCCTTCATCGCCAACTCGCTCGCCTTCATCGCCATCGGCTTTGCGGTCGATCCGGTGCTGGTGGTCGAGAACTTCCACCTGGTTCTACTGGTCTGGCTCGCCGCCACTGCAGCGCGAGCATTGATGACCTACGCCATCGGCGGTGTCGATCAGGCGGTGCGTGGCACCTATCCGCGATCGTGGCTGCACATCATTCACTGGGGCGGCCTCAAGGGCACGGTGCCGGTGGCACTGGCGCTCGGCCTGACCGGCTCGATCGCCCTCATCGATGTGGCACCACGGCTCCAAGCCATCGTCGCAGGGGTCGTGATGTTATCGATGTTGATCCAGGGCACCTCACTCAAGTGGCTGTTGAGACGGCTCAAGATCGTTCGTCCGCTCGAGGCGAGAAGGCGTTGGGAACGACACCAGGCGCGTTCGATCGCCGTCGAGACCGCCATCGAGGAGCTCGCCGATGCGGTCTCCAGTACCGAGATCGATCCACAACGCATCGAGTCGTTGCGCGATCGTCTGTTGACGATTCGTGATTCGATTCGTGAGGATCTGAAACAGGTCCTGGAAGATCACCCCGAGTTCGCAGCAGAACAGGTCAGGGATGTGGTGATCCGGCTACTCCATCGGCAGCGATCTGCCGTGGAAGAAGCCTATCGAGAAGGGATCCTGTCCGACGAAGCGCTGCAAGATGTGCAGGCAGAAATCGATCAGTTGCTGCTGGAAGAGTTCCCCGATCCGGTCCCCGGAGGCCACGGCGCGAGAGACTCGTCATGACCGAATCAGAATGGATCGAGACCTACATCCTGCCGCGCAGCGGTGGGCACTCTTGCTCCTTCCTCGGACCCGGCGACGACGCTGCCGTCGGCCCGCCGCTGGCCACCGATTCACCGGTCCTGACCGTCGACGCAATGGTCGAAGGGCAGCACTTCATCGATGACTGGCTCGACGATGAAACGCTGGCGCGTCGCTTGCTTCGCTCCAGCTTCAGCGACCTGTCCGCAATGGGAGCCCGCGCCGTCGGTTTCTTGCTTTCGGTCGCGACTCCGCGCCTTCCTGGTCGACTGGGTGATCGTTTCTGGCGAGCCATCGACGAGGAGTGCGAGTCGCTGGGAATCCGCCTTCTGGGGGGCAATGTCACCGCCAGCGACGGTGCCCTCTCGCTCCACTGCACCTGCCTTGGACGGGTCCAGAACGGACACGAGTGGCGCCGCAGCGGCGCCAAGGAGGGTGATCTGCTGCTGGTGACCGGTGATCCTGGCATGGCTGCCCAGGCACGAGAGCAAATCGCTGGCGGCGGTGGAGTCGATCTCCCCTCGCACGGCGCAGATCGCTGGAGTTCGCCGATTTCGCGCCTCGAGGTGGCCCGGGCACTGGCGCAGGCGCAAGTCGATGGCCCGATCGTCACCGCGGCCATCGATGTGAGCGACGGTCTTCACCTCGATCTGGCGCGCCTTTGCCAGGCCAGTGGCCAGCGCGCCACCATCGACATCGATGCGCTGGTCGCCACTGCTCTGGCTCCGACTGCCGACCAGGTTCTGGCGGGTGGAGAAGATTACGAGTTACTGATGGCGATCGAGCCAGACTCCCTCGACCGATTCGCCGACATCGCAGTGCAGCAGGCGACCCGCTGGCACCAGATTGGAGTCATCGAATCCGCCGACAAAGGGTCGATCTCCACTGATCGGGTGCAGGTGCGACTGGGCGGAGCCACGTTGCGCCGCGAAATCCACGGGTGGGATCCCTTTCACCGGCATCCGCAGTGAATGAGAACCTCAGGCCTCCGCCCCCTCGATGGCGGGAGTCTCCTCGCCCGCTTCGAGGATCGCGTCATCGATGTCGCTGCCCTCTTCCGGCTTGAGTAGCGGGAACAGCACGACATCGCGCAGATTCTCGGCACCGCAGAGTAGTGCCACGATGCGGTCGATCCCCATCCCCCAGCCGGAGATGGGTGGCATTCCATGCTCCATCGCCAACAGATAGTCTTCATCCATCATCATCGCCTCATCGTCCCCCTCGGCATTGAGCTTGGCCTGCTCTTCGAGACGCTGCCGCTGGTCGATCGGATCGACCAGTTCGGAGTACGCATTGATCACCTCCCAGCCGTGGATCACCAGCTGGAAACGGTCGGAGATGGTCGGTTCCTCATCATTTCGGCGAGCCAGCGGGGAGAGGTCCACCGGATGTGAGGTGATAAAGGTCGGTTGCGTGATGCTGGGACGAACTGTTTTCTTGTACAACTGATCGATGAGTGCGCCTCGACCCAGCTTTGGTGCCCCATCGATGTGGATTCCGGCGGTCTGGAGTGCCGATCGCAACGAATCCGCATCGGGGCAGGACTCGACGGCAATGCCAGTACTCTGCTCGATCAACTCGAGCAGCGATCGCCGTGGCCACGGCCCTGAGAAATCGATCTCACCGGCAGCGTGAGGCACCTGGAGCGATCCTGTGCATTGCTCGATGACCGAACTGAGCAACTTCTCGGTGAAGTCCATGTTGTCGATGTAGTTCCAGTAGGACGCGTAATACTCGAGCATCGTGAAGTCCTGCAGGTGAGAGGGATCCATTCCCTCGTTGCGGAACACCCGTGCAAACTCGTAAACACGGTCGAAACCGGCCACCACACAGCGCTTCAAATAAGTCTCTGGTGCGATCCTCAGGTATACCGGCATGTCGAGAGCTGCGTGGTGGGTCTTGAAGGGAGTCGCCAGCGCTCCCGATGGCTTGGTCTGCAGCACCGGCGTCTCGACCTCATCGAAATCAGCCTCTTCCAGACCATGACGAAGTGCCCGGATGAAATCGCGTCGCAATCGGAAGCGAGCGCGCGACTTTTCATCGGTAATCAGGTCGAGGTAGCGACGACGGTAGCGGATTTCTCGATCGGAGATGGCATGGAATTTTTCTGGCATCGGACGCAACATCTTACCGAGTAACTGCCAACTTGCGCCTCGTACCGTCAACTGACCAATCTTGGTATTGTAGGTCTCTCCCTCGATGCCGACGAAATCGCCCACATCGACCAGTTTGATGAAATCGGCATAGGACTCCTTGCCGATGCCATCTCGCTGGAGCGAACACTGGATGCGTCCATTGACATCTTGCAGGTCAAAGAAGGTCAACTTGCCAAAATCTCGGCGGCTGACGATGCGACCACAGACACGAACTCCAACCACCGCCGGCTCGAGCCGAGCAGCCTGCTGGGGTGTGTGGGTCCGTTCCCAGCGCTCCGGATATGGTTGGATCCCCTGATCTCGCAACTTCTGGATCTTCTCGATCTTGATCTCGCGGATCCGCTCCTCGGACACGATTCCCCCTGTCTCCAGCTCCGGTACAGTCTGTACAGTCCCTGACCAGGCATGATCTCTGGCCTGAATCAGCCAAAAGCGGCCTGGTACGGCCTGCCGCGGACCGCTCCAACCCCTTCCCGATGGGAAGAGAACCAGTCCGCTGCTGCCCGGATCCTAGCCCGCTCAGCGACAGGGGTCAAAGAGACCGGATCGGGTTCGTTGACTTCGAGGCCGGTGGCACTTACCCTTCTCCCTTCCTCGCGATGCCTTCAGAGGTATCGAGGGAGCCTCGGAAAGAAAACCCGCCGAAACTGGACTGTAAGGTCCAGCGTCCGGCCGCCAGAGAGAGAAAAGAGGGAGGGACCATGAGTCCTAACTCCAATCGTCGCACTTCACGTAATTTCGTCCTGCTCCTGTGTCTTGGAATGACGCTGGCCTTCGCCGGCTGTTCCTCGGGACCGAAGAGCACCGTGGCCTCAAGTCTGTACTGGAAGCGAGTCTTCCGTCAGATGGGCGATGACCTGCGGGCTGCACGCACCGACATCGACCGCATCGTCTGGGATCTCGACGACCGTCCGATCGAACAGTACTAGTCGCACGTTTTCGTCGGCCAGTAGCGATCGACTCAGGCCCGGGTGCTCTAGCATCCGGGCCTGTTTTTTTGTCGAGATCCAGCGCAAGAGAAGTACACGTCAAAATCGTCAGTCCTGCTCCTCCGGATTCTCATGCAACTTCAATCGGCTCGCCGATGCGGCAGTGATGTCGCCTCCGGACTCCACCTCGGACATCACCTGTTGCACTCGCTCGAGAGCGAGGGCTGACTCTTCGGGTGAATACCATTCGATGGGCAACTTGCGAGCCCAGGCCATCTGGGATCGAACCAGCGCACGAGTCTTGACCTGGATCGATTCAAATTGCTCGTGAGGATCGGTCCCGTCTCGCAGTGCCATGGCAATCTGCTGGTACCCGATCGACTGGGCGGCGGTATGACTCCAGGGAGGATCGTGATTCGCCAGTAACTGCTCCACCTCCGCCACCCAGCCCGCCTCGAACATCGCCTCGATGCGCAGAGCGATCCTCTGGTGGATCTCATCTCGCTGGCGATGCACCCCCAGCAATAATGTCCGCCGGGCATCGATGATGGGAACCCGTCGTCGGTGCCACACGGTGATCGGCTCGCCACTGATCTCGTACACCTCCAGCGCCCGGATGATGCGCTTGTGGTTGTTGGGATGGATCTGCCGAGCGACTTCCGGATCGACCTCCACCAGTCGCTGATGCAGAGTACCCGCAGGTGAGGTCTGTCCCTGTTGGGCGAGACGCTGACGGATCTCCGGATCGGACCCGGGCCCGGCAAAGATCCCCTCTCGCAAGGCGTGCAGATAGAAACTGGTGCCACCACTGAAGAGCCAGGGTTGATCGGTCGGGACCTGCGCCGCCAACGCCTGTAACCAGTCAAACACGGTGAATTCTTGCCATGGGTCGACCAGATCGACCATCGTAAAGGGACGCCCCTGTCGCAGATCCTCAGACGGCTTGGCGCTGCCGATATCCATCCCTCGATAGACCTTCATCGAGTCCATTACATGTACCGGCCAGTTCATCTGCTCGGCGATCTTCTCGGCCAGGCGCGATTTCCCGCCGCAGGTCGGGCCTGCGATGATGACCGCCAGTGGTGGAGCCTCGAGGCCGATCATCGGCGATTCCGCATCGCGGAGAGCATTCTTACACGGCTCATGACGGAAGGTATCGGAGTTCCACCACTCCGTCCTCGATGAAGAGATGGGCCCCTCGATCCTCGAACGCCTCGAGAACGGTGAAGATTCCGCGACTCCCCCCCCGCTCCAGCGATTCCTCACTGGGTCGGTGGTAGTGACCACACACCACCTGGTCAAAACCGCTTTCCACCAGTTGCCCGATCACCTGCAGGTTCGGCTGGATCCGCGAAGGATCCTTGCGCTGCAAAGATTTGCGAGAACGACGACGCAGAAAATTGGCGAGTGCGCGACACAACAGCAGCGGCATCTGGCGAACCAGCATGCGGAACGGTGCGCTTCGCAAGATCTTGCGAAGGCGCTGGTAACCGACATCTGCGGTACCGAACAGGTCTCCGTGGGACAGGTGCCACCGTTGATCGCCGGTCTCGAGCAATAGATGATCGCCACCCACCACCACCCCGGTGGCACGTTCAAACGCTTCGTCGAGTAAGAAGTCGCGATTTCCCGGGATCACCACCACATCGATGTCTGCCGCCACTGCACGTTGCAATGCTTCCACCTCCCGACGCGTCTGCTTGAGAGCCAACTGTCCCGGTCCAAGCCAGACGTCAAATAGGTCTCCGAGCAGGTAACAACTCGCATCCAGCTGCTGACAACTGCGTAAAAGAGCCTCGAGCATCGCCAACCGCCGCGCGGATCCATCGCAGTGCAAGTCCGCTGCGATGATGCATCGACGAGTGGATGTCGAATCGATCACCGTGGCAGTTCCTGGTTGGCTCATGCTTCCGGAATCGTCCAGTCATCGGGCTTGAAGTCGCTCGTGGCCGATCGTTTTCGCGGAGGAGTCGAGGCCGCCGGAGGAGACTCAGGTGCCGCAGCGGGAGGTTTCTGCGGTCGGGGCTCCTTGCTGGCAGGTTTAGCGGCCGCAGGCGCCGAATTGGAGCGAGGCTTCGCCTCCGCGTCGGGTCCTCGGTTGGAGTCGGAGAAACTCGGCCAATCGGAGGATGGTCGTCTCTCCGCCGGTCGTCTCTCCGCCGGTCGTTTTTCCGCCGGTCGTT
>CAVOEM010000090.1:0-10487 GCA_963694575.1 Planctomycetes bacterium UBA1146
GCCAACTCGATGGCATCCTCATAGAGGGTCACGGCTTCTGCATACTGGCCCTGTTCCAGAGCATCCCTTGCCTGGATCAACATCTCAGGTAGGGGGTCCCCCTCCTGGATGGCAGCCACCAACATGAACAGTGCTAACGTTGTGATCACTGGTTTCTCCCCTTCCCCCGCGAATCCACCCAGCCGGGGGATCCATCAGGCACGCAAGTATCTTAGCGACCTGGGCGGTCGCTCCAAGTGATGCAAGAGAAGGGACCTGAGGAGATTCCAACCGGCCTCCACCTGCTCCGAAGGGACCTCCCAGGAAGGCACCAGGCCCCAATCTCGCGTCGAATCGGAGGCCAGATACCTGCTGGTACTGGCCTCCAGACTCTCACAGGAGCCCAGCATCGAGCACTCTGCGCAAATCAGACCCGCCGGCACTTGCAGCCCAGAGCGTCCGGTGACTTCCCCCTCGCACTCGATACAGCGAGTCCAGTCCGGAAGAACTCCGCTGGCAGAGAGCAACGCCTGCATGAAACGATTTCTCAAACGCCTCCTGCCGACACCATGTTCGAGAAGTTTCAGGTACTGCAGAGCCTCCTTCAGCAGGCCCGGATGAGGATCTCCGGGACTGAACAGGTTGCGCATCAGATCGAGGGCAAAGGAGGCATCGAGCCAGACCGAAATATCTTGACGCAAGTGGTCAAATCCCTCGACCAGGCGAGATTCGGTGGCCAGGTGTAATTCTGTACTGCGGCTGCGAAAATTCAGGTCATACCAACCGGCCAGATCGAATGGAGCAGGAAAGGAAGATGATGCTCGCACCGGTCGGCGGGATCCCTTTGCCAATAGATCGATGACCCCATGATCCCGGGTGAAAACTCTGACGATTTGAGAGGTTTCGGAATAGTCGGTACACCGGAGAACGAGGCCCCGCGTACGGAAAGCCCCCTTCATCTAGAATCCGTTCCTGTGAGACCCCTGAAGATGTGCACGGATGCGCTTGATCTTTCTATCGTCGGCTCGAGTGACCCTGAACAGGATACGATCGGTGGGTAACTCTTCCCCCTCATGTGGAACGTGCCCCAGGGCAGAGAAGAGATATCCGGCAACCGTCTCGTAATCATCGCTCTCCGGAATCTCTGAACCCAGTCTTCGATTGACGTCGAGTATGCTGGTACGACCATCCAGTTCCCAGGTCAATTCATCGATCTTGCGAATCTGATCGCGGCCGGCGGCATCATACTCGTCTTCGATCTCACCGATGATCTCCTCGATGATGTCCTCGATGGTGACCAGTCCCGAGGTACCCCCGTATTCATCCAGAACCACTGCGATGTGAAACCGCTCGGCCCTGAACTCATCGAGCAACTCCTGCAGCTTCTTGGTCTCCGGGACGAAGTGGATCTTCCGCACCACCTTCTCGATCATCTGTGATCGCAGATCCTCTTCTACCCCATGGCGCAGGAGATCCTTGACGTACAGAACGCCGATGATGTCGTCTACATCCTTGCGATAGATGGGGATTCTCGAGTGGCCGCAGGCGATCGCCCTGGGAATCGCCTCTTCGACCGTTTCTGACGCCTCGAAACAAACCATGTCGGTCCTCGGGGTCATCACCTCGATCACATCGGAGTCGCGGAATTCCAGCACCGACTCGATCATCGTCTTCTCGTCCAGTTCGAGTAATCCCTCACGCTCCCCCAGTTCCACGGCGGCTCGGATTCCTGCCTCCGCGAGGTCCTGATCGGTGCGATCCGCCGATCCGCCAATCAACCGCAGGAGCGCACGGCGCGTCTTGCGAAAGGTGGCGGTCACAGGGGTGGCGAGTTTCTCCAGAGTATCCAGCGCCGGCAGCAACCGGACAGCGATCCGATTTCCGATCCAGATGGAGATCGCTTCCGGAATCAACTCGAGGCAGATCAGACCGATGAAAAGGAACTCGATGATCAACCACAACACCCACAGGTCCATCGCCCAGGATCCCTTTTCTCCGGTCAGGTACCATGCGGCCCCCTGACTGCGAGCCATCGCCAGAGAAGCGACATAGGTTCCTCGAAAGAGCATCAGGACCACCACGAGGAAGACATCGATGCGGTGGATCCGCTCCGCCTCGTCGGACTCACCATGTTCCACAAAAAAATCATGGTAGAAGCCTGAAGAAGTGGTGCGATAGCAGCGCCTCACCACCGAGGCCAGCATTGCAAGAAAGAGTGCTCCCCATGCGATCGGAATCAGTATCTCCGGTTCAGGCATGGTCAAACCCTCCACCCACTCCAATCGAACGATACGATCGGATGGGGAAATCAATCAACATTTTTGCGGCTCCCGGTAGTCGGGTGACCATCTCGTCCTCCGAATTCAACGGTCGTAAAGTGGGAGATATCCCAGAGGAAGTTCCAGAATCAACAAACTCATCGCAGTACCATACTCATCTCCAAAACGGCTCTCCCAGGACCCATCCACCTTCTGCAGTTGAAGCACCTTGGGCCAGACGGATCGGGTCCACCGATCCCACAGTTCCCCTCGAGCCTGCTGAAGCACCTGCCCGGTGTAGAAGTTTCCGTAGAATGGGAAATGTCTCGAAGAATGAAAGGCACCCTTCTTGCCGCGATCGGCGGCAAGGATAGCACGTCGGAGGAATCCCATTCCTCGCTTGCGCTCCTCGAGGTCAAACTCCCCTGCTGCATCGAGAGTTGAGAGCGCCGCTGCGGTCATCTCGAAGGAAGTCTTGGTGGTTCCACGGGTGAGGGAGTAGCGAAATGATCCGTCTTCAGAGCAGCACTCCTTGAGATATTTCACTGCTCGAGCGATCGCCTCTGCAGGGACTGTAATGCCAGAATCCTTGGCCGATCTCAACGCTTGAAGACAACACACCGTCAGCGAAGCCTCGTCGAGTGGATCGTCTGGCTCATACCCCCACCCACCGCGAAGGGTTTGGCAGGAAAGCATCAGTTTCACCCCCGAACGAATGACTTCTCGGAGTCTCTTCTCCCCCATGGGCGTCGGTAATTGCCCGGCCACCTGAGACAGGAAAGTGATGGCGTAGGAATGACCATGCATCCTCGATCGGGTGGCTCCACGGTCTTGCAGATATCCCCGTCCATCGGACCGAACCGCTGCGGTGAGGTAATCCACCGCTCGTTCGAGAGCCTTCCCATCCTCGCCGATGCCGTATTCCACTCCACCTCCCAGCAACGCCATGCCACCGAGTGAAGTGACCGCTAATGGGTAGGAACTGGAAAATGCACCGACACCATTCTGGTGCTTGACCAGGTAAGCGATGCCTCGTTGAATCGAGAGTTCACTCCGAGCGTCATGGGGGTGACCCAGTGACACCACCGCAGACTTCTCACGACTGTTGGAGTCGTCGATGGAGGTCAAGAGGGTTCCCGACTCGAACGAGAATACAGCGGGTGCAGGAAGCAGGATCCACCACAACAAAAGGAGCCAGCGGGTCAGCGACCCGCTGAAAGAGGAAGGTTCCTCAGGAACCGTCCCGGAAGTGGTTTCCATCGATATAGTGGCAAGAGATTCGTTCAACGCGGGGATCGCTCCGGTAGTTTTCTGAAGTAGTCCTCCAGCAGAATCCTGTACTTCTCTGGCAACTGTCGCTTGCCATTATCGTACATCCTCTGGATCACGGTCTTTGGCAAACGACCCCAACGCCCAGCACCACGTTGGTCGCGTAGATCCCCCTGCGAATCCGGAGGCACATCTCCCAGGGTGGTGCGGTCATTTCGAAGTTGCTCTTCGCTCTGCTGCGGATTTGAGCCCGGCTTCTTCTGGTCGGATTGCTGCTCACCTGACTTCTGCTGTCCACGATCTTGTTTCGAAGCGACCTTACGTTGACGACCGGACTGCTGCTGGTCCTGCTGGCCCGCCTGAGCTCCGGACTGCTGCTGAGGGCTCCCCGACGGGGAACCACCACCATTCTGTCACGAGCCCGTGAGGCGCTGCACCTCGGTGATCAATTCATCGATCACCGACAGGGTCTGCTGCTGAACCGATTGGTTCTTATCACTGGTGTCTTCCTCTTCGAGCAGATCCTCAATCTCCTTCATGTTGCGGGAGATCTCATCGACCAGTGTGCCGACCTTTCCGAGTGGATCGGGAGAGTCGAGAATATCGAGCGGATCAAGATCAAGCGGGTCAAGATCAAGCGGGTCAAGATCAAGCGGGTCAAGATCAAGCGGGTCCTCTTCGATCACTTCATCGGAGGACTCCGACCCCACCGGTTGTACGATGGGCTGCTGCTCCTCGGATGAAATTTCCGGCTTCTCCGCTGGATCCTGAGCGAATCCTGGCGCGGAAAGACCGATCCAGAAGAACACAAGTCCCATGAGCAGTGCTGGCAATGGGGTCGACCGCATCCAACTCTCTTTTCCGCCTCTGAGGGAGACTTCACCGGGGGTTCTGGGAATCAGCACCCGGAGATCAGTCACCACAGATAGGCTCTTCACTAGTATACCCTGAAATGGGGTCAGATGAATTGGCCATCAGCCGCCACCCTGGTCCCCATCGGTCCCCTTCTCATCGGGCGAAACCGGCTCTGGGGCCATTTCCTGGACACTGGGTTGCTGCATCTGGCTCCGCAGATCGTCGGCGATCTGGGTGGTGAGTTCGATGATACTACCCTGACGCTGCACCAGTCGCTCCAGCACACGCTCCTCGAGGGGATTGAGATCACCATTCTCCTCACGCATTCCATCGAGGCGACGTGTTCGACGTAAGACCTCTTCTTGCATCCTTTTCAGCGCCAGAAGTTCTGCCGCAGGAGGAACCAATTTCTGTTGCTGCTGTTGCTGTTGCTGCTGTTGCTGCTGCGGTTGTTGCTGTTGTTGCTGTTGTTGATTACGACGACGAAGCTCTTCTTCCAGGGAATCGCGCAACTTTCTCAAGGCATCGAGCGATTCCATCAGGAGTAGTTGGGTGTCCTCCCCGGGATCGCTGCGAGGACTCAAATTCTCTCGTGCCTCTGCCAGGTCCGAGAGCATGTCCCGTACGATGTAAGAAAAGACCCGGACACCCTCCTCCTCGAGAGCTTTCAGCACCTTTGCCCCGGAGTCTTCGACTTCCGTCACCTGTCCAGCGAGACGCTTCATTCGTGCTCTCTGAGCGCGGCCAGCGCGGCCGTCCCCGACTGCTTCTGCAACAGTCCGCGTCTCGGACAGGATCGAATCGACCTGTTCAGACATCTCGGTGATGGTCCCGATCAAGTCGATCAGTTCTTGCTCCACCTTCAAGTCGACCAGTTCTCGCTCCTCTTGCTGAAGACTGTCCATCTCCTGTTGCAACTGCTCGAGTGCTTCGTCCTGCGCTTCACGAGCTTCCGCGGAATCGCCCTGCTCGAGACTGTCAGAGGACTCACCCATCTTTCCTGCGGCTTCCTGGAGCCCCTGTGCCGATTGGGCATCCTGTGGCTCCGCTTCCTCGGCGCGCTTCCTCGTCAGGCGTTCCAATTCGTCCTGTTCCGGAGCCAGTTCTGGAGTCGCCTGCTGCTGCCTGCGCAATCTCTCCAGTGCATCTTCATCCGAGCCTTCGAGGGCATCCTGAGCTCGCTCCAGCGATTCCCTGGCCGCCTGCTGGGCGGAATCTGCGGAATCACCTCCACTCATCTGACCAGCGGCGCTCTCCATTGCTGATCTTGCACTTCGCAGTGCCTGGCGCGCCTCGCCCACCTTCTTCCGCAGCTGGGCATCTTCCTCCGGGGAGAGGCTCTGTTCCCGCGCCAGCTTCTTCTCCAGCCGATCGAGGGTCTCTTCCAGCTGACGAGTCTGATCCGCGAGATCCTGCTGGCGCCGGGAAGGTCGGTTGAGTTCGGAGTCTTCGGCCAGAGATGTCAGTTTTTCAGCCGCTTCACGGGCACTGTCCGCCGCTTCCTGGACCTGTTCGATCCGTTCACGAGCCGTCGACTGCTGTCCCGACTGCTCGCCCGACTGCTCGCCCGACTGCTCGCCCGATTGCTCGCCGGATTGCTCGCCGGATTGCTCGCCGGATTGCTCGCCGGATTGCTCGCCGGACTGCTCGCCGGACTGCTGGCCCGATTGCTGGCCGGACTGCTGGCCGGATTGCTGGCCGGACTGCTCGCCCGACTGCTGTCCCGACTGCTGGCCCGACTGCTGGCCCGACTGCTGGCCCGACTGCTGGCCCGATTGCTCGCCGGATTGCTCGCCGGATTGCTCGCCGGATTGCTCGCCGGATTGCTGGCCGGATTGCTGGCCGGACTGCTGGCCGGATTGCTGGCCGGACTGCTGGCCGGATTGCTGGCCGGATTGCTGGCCGGATTGCTGGCCGGATTGCTGGCCGGATTGCTGGCCGGACTGCTGGCCGGATTGCTGGCCGGACTGCTGGCCGGAGGAACCGGCCAGTTGTTGTGCTCGACCCAGCGCCCGGGATGCATCTTCCAGATCCCCGGCAGCGGAGCCCGCCTGAGCATCATCATCTTCGGCACCACCACTTGAGGTTTCTTGCTGCCTCCAGCGATCGAGTTCAGCGCTCAACTGGGCGAGACGCTGTGCGAGAGATGCGATCCGCTGGCCGTCGCGATCCGCGGCATCCCGTAGAGCATCGCTGGCCTGGGCGAGCGCCTGCTCCTGTTCCTTTCGTGAACCGACCGCCACCGAGGCCTGCGGCTCGCCGGTCGTCGCAGCGGCAGCGTCCTTCGCCGCCTCAGCAGATCTTGCCAACGCTTCACTGGCAAGGCTCAACCCCGCCAGTGCAGCGGCGGCATTTTCATCGCCTCGCTGAGCATCATCTGCAGCTTCTCGGCGGAGAGCGTCGACACTCTGCTGTGCCTGTGCCGTGGCCATCGCCTGCTCTCGAGCCCGCTCCGCCAGGCGCTGGCGCGCGGCGGTCTCTACTCGATTATCATCTGTACCCAGCGCTGCGGTCTCCACGGCATCCTGCCGCGCATCCTGCTGGATCTGGGCGACCCTCAGGGCTACCGCCTCGATGCCTTGCTGACGACGAGCTTCACGGGAAATGTCATCTGCGATGTCATGCGCCGCTTTTGAGAACTCCCTCGCCTCACTGGCAGGGTCCTGGTCACTGGAAGAGTCCTCGGCACCATCGAGTTGGCCCTGTTCTGCGGCGATCTCGTCGATGGCACTACGAACATCCTCGAGGTCCTGAGCATCTTGCTGGGCGGTTTCGGCCGCAGCAGTACGATCCCGCAACGACCGCTGGGCATCGGCAATTTCGCCAATCTGCTGCAATCGTTGAGCCACATCCTCGAGGCGTTGATCGACCTCTTCCGGATTGACCTCACGGTTCTCGAGGATTGCGAGTACCAGTTCCAGATTCTCTCTGACCTTTCGGACCGTTTCCAAGGCCACGATGTAGTCTTCCGATTCGAGCGCTTCCGTGACAGCTTTCATGTCATCCTCGAGCAGAACCCTGACGATTCGTTCTCGTGCAGTTCTCAAGCGATTCGAGTCTTCTGGTTGCTCTCCCTCCAGTCGCTGAGCCAACGATTCCATCTGAACCTGCAAGGATCGGAGATATTCTCGAGACTCTTCCTGCAGCCTGGCCAGACGATTTCCAGTCTGTGCTGATAGATCTATCGGGATCAAGATTGTCAGGAGGAGGAGGAGCAAGAGCCACCGGGTGTCTTGCTTCTTTAGAACCATCATCGGTGATCTCCTTCTGGCTTGTCCCCGCCGAGGGACTCCCTGACCTTCTCCTCAATTCGATTCTCGAGATCTTGTTCCGATCGGAGCAACTCCTCGAGTTTGCGAATCACAGTGCGTAGATCTCCCCACTCTTGCAAATCAGACACCACATCCGAGAGTCCCCGCTCCACCCGCCGAACCGCATCCAGTGCTTGATCGGCATTCTCTGCCGTGGCTTCCCCTGAGGCGGTCTGAGTCGCCAGTTGATCGAGCGCTTCCCGGGCAGGAGTGATTTTCTCCGTCCCCAACGCATCGATTCGCTCCTTCAATTCCTGGATCCATGCCAGTTCCTGGGCATCACTCATGCGATTCCGGATCAGTCTCTCGGAGATGGTCGCCAGTCTCTCGGCGGCATCTTCCACCCGGGTCGAGACTCTGTCCTGGCCACTGCGGGCATGACGGACGATCGGCGCCTGGGTACTGGCTTCTTCACCGGAGTTCAACGCATCTCGCACGTCTTCCAGTTCCCTCCGTACCTCGCGCTGAACCGTAAAGGTCTCCTCGAGCCTCTCCTTGAGCAATGTCAGTTCATCCTGGGTGACCCTCTCCAGTTCCTCCTCACTGAGAACGCTGAGGATCCAGGTCCGACTGGACCCGATCTGCTCGAGGGCATCGCGGGCGGTCGCCTGGTACTGAACCCGCTGACCGGCACTCAATCCCCACGTGGAAAGGTCGATCTGAAGAGCCTGGGATGCCTCCGTCGAAGTTCCTGCCACTCGACCAATCTGGTCGAGTGAAATTTCCCTCGGCTCCCACTCTCCCTCCTGTTCTGGAGAGAAGATCAGTTTTCCTGAACTGACGCCGTAGTCGTCCCGGACTCGAATGGACAGATCCAGCAGCGCTCTCGGGGTGATCTCGATGTTCTGACCCGGCTCCTCGATGGTCACCTCCGGAGAACGATCGGGGATCACGGCGATGCGCCAGACGATTGGATTGTCGTTGGCAAAACCCTGCTCTGAATCGAGCGAAATCCACCATCGTCCATTCTCCTCTGCGATGAACGATCCCCGAAGAGTTCGACCATCCTCGATGGCGACCTCCGATTCGATGAGCAGTTCCTCATCTCCACTGGGACGACCTTCGACACGAACGGCTCGAGTTACATCGATGCTGGTATGTGCAAGGAACTCCACCCGAGTACCGGTCGGAGCCTTGACATGGCCGCTCCTGACAGAAGCGGCTTCACTGTTCGATGAGAGTCCCGTGTACTCAGGAAATTCATAGTAGAGTTCGATCTCCTCGACACGTGGCCTGGCGCGGACCCGGATCGAGTACAAACGGCCGGTGTAATCGCCGCACTCGACTCGAAATTCGATGTCCCGCTGGAGATTCTGGAAGACGTGACGGAATCCAGATTCTCCCTTTCGATCCAGCGTGAGTTCTTCCTGCAACTCCCTCCGCCCCTCCTGGGCCGGGAATCGCACCGCGAGATATGCCCTGGCATTCCCTCCTCGGTTCTTCTGGATGTCGACCACCAGCGAGGTTCCCTTGGCGACCACCAGGTCCGTATTGACTGGGCTCAAGACTTCCAGTTCGTAAGACCTCGGCCACAGATCTCCTTGCAGCAGGATGTTGCGGGCGAAGAAGGTCCGTGCCAGCTCGGGACGCAATAAGCTTCCAGAGACTGCCGGCACCGTCAGGATCAGGAGCAGTCCCATGGCAGCCCACATTCGACTCCATGAGAGAAGCTTCCCCGGCCGTAGTTCCTGCATCCGTTGCTCGGCCAGTGCGACCGTCTGTTCGATCAGTTCTGGATTGTAAAGATGGCCCCTGGGATTGTCGGGGTCGGTCAGTTGCACCGCAGTGATGAGAGCGTCCTCCAGCTCACCAGAGGCAGTCTCGACCATCGAGGCCAACTGATCCTCGGTCGCGGGTGTACGTGCAGCCAGCAGGATGGCCCGGAAGGTGCTCAGCAACAGGATCAACACCGCAACGATTTGCGCCACCCGGAGAGCCCACGGAAGATCGGCGACCCAGTCGAGCAGGAACATCGCAATCCCTGCCGAGATCACCACCACCAGCCAGCGGAAGCCCCCGGTCATGGCACGCATCCAGCGTCTGCGTGTCCGCAGCTCCCTGATTCTTTGGAGCGCCAGCTGCGGCCTCTGAAGGGGAGTGGGTTGATTCGATTCGATCACGCTCACCTCTCGAAGATGGGCAAGTACTGGAATGGAATCTCCAGGATGATGCAGGCCATCGCAGTCGCATAGTTCGGCCCCACCAGATCCTGCCAGGATCCATCGGGATTTTGCAACGACAGGATGTCAGACCATGTGTTCTTGTGCCACAAGGTCCAGTACTCCCCGCCTCGCTGAAATGCAGCCTGTGTGGCGTAGTACATCCCGTAGTAGTAATCGAATGTATTGAGAGCCTCATACCTGCGTGGGCGATGGCGGGTGAGATAGGCCAAGCCACGATCGATGACCTTATCCTCGTAGATCCCTGCACCATAGAGAGCGGTGACGCCTGCTGCGGTGAGGGGGAAGGTGGTTCTCGATCGCTGAACCCGACCAGTGGGTCCGACCTCGTGTTGATACATGAAGCCGCCACTCTCCATATTCGAGGACTCTCGAACATAGGAGATCGCCGAATCGACCACATCCTTCGGAACATGGATCCCGGCATTTCTGGCCGCACGAAGTGCCATCACCTGGCACACCGTGATGCTCATGTCCGCATCGTCTGCCCCGGGTTGATAGCGCCACCCACCTGTTTCATTCTGCGCCTGAACGATCAAGCCCACCGAACTCTTGAGCTTCTCCTTGACCTTTTCCATGCCGGTCATGCCATAGACCTCGGCGAGAAAAAGTGTCGCAAATGCGTGGCTGTACAT
>CAVOEM010000091.1:0-10439 GCA_963694575.1 Planctomycetes bacterium UBA1146
TCCTATAAAAACGAACCCAGTTTCTCTCAATCAGATGACTAGCAGTTCAACTCACTTCGCAATCCCATCGGACAACTCAGTTTCTTCCAGTTGCATTCTCTTCGCCTCGTGATCGTCCACCAGGTCGCTGTGGCATGTCGCTTTGGATTCTTCTTTTTCCATCGTCTTGCGTGTCTTGGATGCGAGTTTGTGAATTTCGGATGGTTCCAACACGCCACGTTTTTCCAGGATCTCCTGTTGCTCCGTGGTCAGAGCGGCACTGCGGGTCGATGCTCCCCTGTCAAATCCATCTGCCTTGCCACTAGCAAACTGCTGGATCTCTTTCGAGATGCGAACGCTACACCAGTCGTGTCCGCACATGGCGCAGAAATCGGTATCCACATCGAGATCTTCATCATGGAGAGCCCGGGCGGTGTCGGGATCGAAGGAGAGATCGAAGTGCTTCTGCCAGTTGAGAGCGGCACGAGCCTTGGTCAGTTCATCGTCTTGATCTCGGCTTCCTGGAATTCCCAGCGCCACATCTGCAGCGTGTGCGGCAATCTTGTAGGCGATGCAGCCTTGCTTCACGTCATCCTTCTTCGGAAGGCCCAGATGCTCCTTGGGAGTTACATAACAGAGCATCGATGCTCCATGGTATCCGGCAGCAGTCGCTCCAATGCATGAGGTGATGTGGTCGTAGCCAGGGAAGATGTCGGTGACCAACGGTCCGAGCACATAAAATGGAGCGCCGTGGCAAAGCCTTCGTTGCAATTTCATGTTGTATTCGATCTGGTCGAAGGGGACATGTCCCGGCCCTTCCACCATCACTTGCACGCCATGTGTCCAGGCGATCTCTGTCAACTGCGCTATTGTCTCCAGCTCTCCCAGTTGAGCTTCATCACTGGCATCCGCCAGTCCCCCGGGTCGCAGTCCGTCCCCCAATGAGAAACTCACATCGTATCGACGCATGATCTCGCAGATCTGATCGAAGCAGGTCACCATCGGGTTGTCTTCGCCGTGCATGATCATCCACTTGGCCAGAAGCGCCCCTCCTCGACTGACGATGCCGATGAGACGTTTCTCGATGAGTGGAATGTGCCAGGGTCGTACGCCGGCATGGATGGTGAAGTAATCGACCCCCTGCGCTGCCTGATGCTCGATGTTCTCGAGGATGATCTGATGATCGAGGTCCTCAATCTTTCGTCCGATGATCATCGAATAGATCGGAACCGTGCCGATCGGCACCGTGCTTTCCTCGATCAAGGCGAGACGACACGCGTCGAGATCTCCGCCCGTGGAAAGATCCATCGCCGTATCGGCACCCCATCGCTGGGACCATTTCAACTTTTCGACTTCTTCATCGGTTCCAGACGACACCGGAGACGCGCCCATGTTGGCATTGATCTTGGTGCTGCTGGCTCGGCCGATCGCCATCGGGTCGAGTTGATGGCGCAGATGCTCACGATTGGCGGGAATGATCATCCGTCCTGCGGCGATCTCGTCTCTGACCTGCTGCGAGGTCAGATGACTCTCCCTCTCTGCAACCCTCTCCATCTCGGGAGTGATGATGCCGAGTCTGGCACTCTCCAGTTGCGTGATCGGTTCAAATCCCTCCGGAGTCTTGCAGCGGATGAACTCTCCGATTTCTGGATGATTGTGACCACCACAGCCAGCGGTGGGGCCACTCTTCTCGATCTGCCATCCGGCGGGAAGGAAATCCCATGCGGTTCTCGTCGACGGCTCAGGCATTCCCGGAGTATCGGGGGAGGAAAAGGACAGCGGTCCTCCGATGTCGGGAGCATGGGCAAAGGAACCAGGGTTGGTCCCCTCAGCGCCAGTAGATGGATTGTGAGCTCCACGTAGTGGGAGTGACCAGGAACGATCGTCGTTATTCAAGAAAACTGCCTTCCCTCCGCCGGCACGAACCGGATCAGGTTCCACGGGTCCATCTCAGCACCCTCCAGGATGCGCCCCGAGCAGGGTGGCAGTGTAAGTCGAGACAGAGGTGCGAGGGTCATACGAATCTGAATTATTTTTCGGTAGTGAATCCGAAGTTGGTCAAGAAATTGGCTCCAATGACCTCCACCCTTGTAGATGGGGTCACTCAGATCCCTGCCCCCCCCCCGGATAAGTTCTGTTCCGAATATGGCTCGGATGGGATACTAGATGAAGAGCCTGAGATTCAGCCGAACCTGGAAAATATCTGAACTTCATACCTGTGAATAGAACCGGTGACCCAGATGAAACTTTCGAGCCTTCTGTTCGTGATCTTCTCCTCTGCACTCCTTTTGAGTGCGCAGGATGAGCCCTCCTTCGAAACCAACTCGAATAAGATCGAGTTCGCGCGCGAACATCAACCCGAAATGATCGAACGGGCCCTTGAGCCAATACGCACTCATTTTTCTGCCTATTACGAAGGCGATATGAAGAAAATGCGTTCGGCGTGGCGGAAGCAAGGAATCGTCGAAACTCAGACTCCCTCGATGCAGAGCGACTTCCTCGATTTCAAGATCGACCGCAGCAGTATCGACCGCTGGATAGAAGTGCTCCAGGCTGAAATCGACACGCAGGGCCTGTCCACATGGACCGGTTCTCAGGTCCAACCAGGCCATCGGTTGCATCTGACGGTGTTGCACATCAATCGCAACGGTGCATTGATCCTGGTGGAAGACCCCCTGCGATACTCGATGGGACCTCTCAACCCTGTCGGCATGATGTTCAGAAACCACTCAGCGATTCTCTTCAAGGTCGCCTTCAATGCGATGCCATTTGGCTCTTCCACCGCGCCTGTATCCCACGATGCCACCATCTTGCAGATGACTCTGGAACCGTCGAACGGCTGCTGATCAGTCTTGATCTGGTGAGTTCCTGGGGACCACCTTGACCATCTGGTTCTCCACCGGTGTGAGAGTCGAGGTGTGTGCTTCAGCGACAGCTTGTAATCGCTCGATGACCTCGGGATATTTCTTTGCCAGATCCTTCTTCTCCGATGGATCATGTTCTAGATGAAAAAGCAGCGGTATCTCATGGATCGTTTCCTTGGCTCCTGATCTCGGCCTCGATCGGAAGTGCATCTTCCACGGACCATTCCGGAGGGCGTAAAGAACATCTCCCCGGTAATAGAAGACGCTTTTGCGGGGTGAAGGCCCGGTGCCGCGGATCCTTACAGACAAATCTCCCCCGTCATAAACACGATCAGCGGGAAGATCGACTGCCGCCAGCGAACAGAAGGTAGGCAATAGATCGAGAGTGGCTCCAGTGTCTGTCACTACCTCTGGTTTTGCTGTGCCTGGCCACCAGATGATGGTCGGCACCCGCATTCCTCCCTCGAAGGTCGTGCCCTTGCCCGCTCGCAATAGCCCTGCACTTCCTCCCATTTCGCCGTACTCCAGCCACGGCCCATTATCCGATGTGAAGATCACAACCGTGTTCTGCGAGATTCCACGAGTACGCACGGCATCGAGTACCTTCCCAACGCTTTCGTCGATCTCTTCGATCACATCTCCATAGAAACCACGCTCGCTTCGATCGATGAACCGATCGGAACGAAAGAGCGGCACATGTGGCATCGAATGTGCCAGGTACAGGAAGAAGGGCTTGTCCTTGTTTGAATCGATGAAAGCGACCGCTTCATCGCCATATCGACGGGTGATGGTGCGTTGATCCGTCGGACGTTCGACCACCTCGTCGTTTCGGTGCAATGGAACATCCCAGTACTCGTATTTCGGATCCAGAAATGCTTCCCACCCTTTCGGACCCTTCTTGTTCCGGTCCATGTCGTTGGAATAGGGCACACCGAACCACTGATCGAAACCGTGTCGATGCGGAAGGTACTGCGGCAGATGCCCCAGATGCCATTTCCCCACCATACCGGTGGCATATCCGGCTCCCTTCAATGCCTCGGCGATGGTGATCTCAGAATCAGGAATGCCGCCTGCAGAGTCGGGAAACAGCACGCGCCGCTTCGGCGAACAGAGCCCACTCCGAATTGGCAACCGTCCCGTCATCAAACCGGCACGACTGGGGGTGCAGACCGGAGCAGCCACGTAGAACTGGGTCCATTTCTGCCCTTCGGCAGCCATCTGATCGAGATGAGGTGTGGCGATGGTCGGGTGACCAAAGCATCCCAGGTCTCCGTAACCCAGATCATCGCAAAAGATGACAATGAAGTTGGGTGGGCGATCGTCGGCTTGAACTGTTCCCATCCAGAGGAGTACAGATAGCAGCATCCACAGTTTCTTCAACGTTGCTCCTTTCGACCCTTCGCAAGTATCGGTTGTAACAGCAAGACGACTGCGATCAATCCTACGGCTTTCGGACCATGCCACAGATCTTCCACGATGAAGGCGTATCCGATGTAGAGCGCCAGCAAGATCCGGATCAGAGGAATCCACGGATATAGCGGTATCCTGAAGGGTCGATGGGTCTTGGGTTCGATTCTACGCAGCCTGAGAATCGTCAATGCCAGCGGAAAATCGACGATGAGAGTGCACATACCATTGAGCAGTAGCAGTTCCTTTTTCGCCAGAAAGGATAGTGCCAGGATGATCAACATCGCTTGTAACCACAGAGCATTCATCGGGGTGTCTTTTGCATTGGATCGCCCCAACGATTCTGGCATCTGACCATCGCAAGCCATCCGCCAGCTGATTCGAGAAGCCACCTGGATGCAGCTACTGAGTGTCGAGATCAAGATCAGCACGAACATCAGATCGAACAGGGTTGCTGCGCCATCCCCGAACAATCGCTGTGCCGTGAAGGTTCCCAGATCCGAGATTCCTTTGCCTTCAGAATCGACCATCTGCGTCGGATCGGTGGCCAAAAGAAACACCACGTTGACCAGCAGATACAACAACGCGATCCCACCGAGTCCAAAGATCAAGGAGCGAGGAATGTTGCGGCCAGGATCCTTGATCTCGCCGGCCATCAGAGCCACAGCGTTATAGCCTGCGAATGCAAAACCCGCATAGATGCTGGAGAAGAAGATCTTCTCCACGAGAGCCCACCCTTGTAACGGATTCGTCTGCAACGATGTCGCTTCGACTGCAGATCCAGTCCCTTCCCCCCAGAAGACTGCCGCCATTCCAGCAGCGACAAAGCCAACGATCAGGGCGACTTTCAAGAGAGTTGCCGTATTGTTGAAGAACGCTCCGACTCGAACACCGCGGGTGTGAATCACCGTCAAGATCAATACCGCAGCAACGGCGGCGACCAGTTCAGGTACCTGGGGAATCAGGTTGTTGAAGTGTTTTCCGAGGGTTCCCGCAACGAAAGCACTGCCCACGGTCCATGCCGCAGGTCCTGAAATCACTCCGAAGACATAACTGATCCTTGCCCCGAATGCTCTTCGCACATAGACGTAATCACCACCGGATTGAGGCATCATGGCGCCCAGCTCTGCGGTGGTGAGAGCGCTGAGAATGGCGATGAGAGAAGCCACACACCAGGTCAGTAACACTGCCCAGGAACTCCCGAGTTCTGCAGCGAAGTGACCTGTCGTCGTGAAGACTCCAGCACCGATCACAGTGGTCACGACCATCACCGTTGCTGAAAAGAACCCCAGATCTCCGGATTTTTTCTTCATCCAGCTCCCCGCTTTGAGCTCAAATCGCAGGGTAGGATCTTTGGATAGACCTGCCACACTACGTGAGAATCAGTATCCCTCATCCGAGAGCAGAGAAAAGATGCCACTGGAATCATCCGGCTTCATTGCCAGCCACAGGGTCGACGCTGGGGGAAATTGCCAGGTGTGGGCAGGGCAGCTCCCCGATGGCACTCCAGCATTTCTCAAACAATTTTCCGAGTTACGCAGTTGGAACCAGGAACAGCAGGCACTGACCCTCTGGTTACCACGACTCTCTGCTGACCAGGCAAATCTGCCCCGTCTTCTCGATCAGGATCCCGATGACAAGGCCTTGCTGATTTCGGCGGTTCCTGGAGTTTCCATCGAGAAGTGTCCCCTGGCTCCTGGACAGCTGGAGGAGGTGATGCAACAGGCAGGTAGCTGGTTGAAGGGCCTCCATCATCTCGATCCTCTGACCTGTGATGATCTGTCCTTGAGTGAATCTCTGCCGCTTCGTCTCGAATCCTGGATCGAAAACCACGGCGACTCTCTCACCAAGACTGAAATCGAGATGGCTCGTCAACGCGTTGGCGATGGCTCCATCTTCAAATCTGCCCTTCGGGTCTGTTGTCACAATGACTTCCAACCGCGAAACTGGTTATGGGATGGTCGCCAGATCGGAATCATCGATTTCGAACACGCTCATGCCAACCATCCCGCATTTGACTGGGTCAGACTGGAAACCGGAATCTGGCAAAAGGCTCCTGAACTGAGGGATCGGTTCATCGATGGATATGGTGAAGAGCCGGATTGGAGCGACGGAGAAATCCTCGATGCGATTTGCGCCATCTATGCTGTCGGTTGCATCGTCTGGGGCACCAGACATCGAGAGGTGGCCATCGTTGCGAATGGGCGGAGGATTCTCGATTGAGACGCAAACCATCCGCGAACGCTTTGTTGGCTAGTTCTGTTCTTTCCGCACTTCATCTTGAAGTTTGAGGATTCGTTGCAGTTCGGAACGGGCCGATTCGTAACCCGGAGCTTGCTGAATCACCTTTTCCAGTTCTTCTTGTGCTTCATCCAATCGTCCCAGCAGCCGCAATATTCTGGCTCTGGTCACCCGATGAATCGGTACCGGTCTACGCTTGAAGATCTGATCGAGATTGGTCAGAGCCAGTATCAAGACTGCCTGCGCCTCTTCGGCCCGACCGGCAGCGGTGAGCACCTCGGCCTTTCGTTGCAACCATGGCGCCTTGAGAGCAGCGTTCTTCAACTGCTTCTCGATCAGCGAGAGCGCTTCCTCGTGCTGGCCACTGGCAGAACTGGCTCGAATCAGACTGATGGTCAACAACGCACTCTCTCCTGCCCTCTTGATCATCTGACGATAAAGGTTCGCCGCCAATCCTGGGGCATCTCTCTTCTCGTACAGAGACCCGAGGCGCAGCACCGATTCCAGGTCTGCGCGAATCGCATGAACCCGGCTCAGGTCGATGATCGCACCATCGATATCGCCCAGTCGCTCGCGGATGCCCGATCGTTCACTCAGTACGTCGAGCGGAGCTGTTTCAGATCGTTCCACCAGTTGGTCCAGTAACGTCAGGGCACGGTCATACCGAAGAGTGTCTCGCAAGCAAAGAGCTCGCTCGAAATTCTCAGCGTAGGAATCGACTCCACAGCCACGCGCCGTCTGGCAATCCTGAAGCCCCAGCTCGGGGCGGCCATGAGCTCGACACAACTTGGCCCTCATCAGGTACAAGGAACCCGGATCATCACTGGATTCGATCCTCTTGTTGATTCGATCCACATCGACATGCACTCCATCGTGGGCCAGAAGGATTGAAAAGGAGCTCGAGATCATCCAGATCAACAGGAAGGCCATCGGGCAGATTCTGAACATCAATTTTCCTTTCCCTTCGTCGGCACAGGTGGCTGATGGATCCCGATGCATGCCGGTGTTCCATCGCTCAGTTCGATGGTCTTCCAACCATCTTGCAATTGCGGCTGTTGAGTTTCCATCGTGAGGAACCAATCTCCCGCAACTGGCTGGACCTGCTTGGAAACGATCTTCAATCTTCGCTCGACCTGAGCGAGTGTGTTCCAGCGACCGGATACATCGTGCCACAACTGCTGTGGCAATGGGACCACTGCCTCGATGCTCCTGGCGATCTCTTGCCCAGGTCTATCGGCTCCTCGAAAGGGCAACAGTATCGTGGCCTGGCAGCCGGACCAAGCCAACAGCATCAAAATCCAGCGAAGTGCAGATTGCTCTACCGATCGTCGCTCGACTCCCTTGAAGGGTAACCAGGTGGAAAGCAGCAAGAACGAGGCGAGCAGTATGAAATCCACCGGAGCCACGGCTGGGATTGTCGTGAAGACGCTCTCATCCAACCACCGGGCCACGCCGATCACGACGGCAACCACACCAGCGACCGTCACTATTCCGCGAATTGCATCGGTGACGATCGACAACGCCCGCTCTCCCGAACCGGAAGGATATCGACCGTCGAACGATTCATCGAGAATCGATGCGGCAAGCCATGCGATGATCGGCAGTGCTGGCAACAGGTAGCGTGGCTGTACCGATGGCCACAGCAGAAATACGATGAACGGAATCACGATGGAGAGAGCGAACCGTCGATAACGACCATCCCCAAGCCAACCGCCACCAGAGTTCATCTTGCCCGACAACAACACTAGTAACGATGCCGGTAAGTAACCGAAAAAGACCCCTGCGATGAATTCCCAACGGTGGACCCACCACCCATCTTGAGAACCTGATCTTGAAGCCTCACCAAACCACAGTTGGACCGCACTCAAACCCGACCCCATCTGATCGAGTCGCAGGGTCACGGCGATCGCCCACAAGGAACTGATTCCTATCGCCAGCAACGGAGGTCCCCACCAGATCAGTTCTCGATGGCGAGAAACACCTTCGCGTCTGGCGGTGGCGATCATGATTCCGATGACAAATGGCAAGGCACTGGGCCCTTTTGCAAGGAACGCGATGCAAAGACCTGCACTCATACAGATCGTTGAGGAGATCTTTGTTCTTTTCGAGCCACCGATCACCAGCATCTCCAGCGCATAGATGGCGACACCGAATGTCAGCAGTAGATCGGTCTCCCCGAGAGTCGACTTTCTGATCACCACCGGACACAGCAGGAACAACAGCGCTGCGATGAAGCCAGCCCTTGGCCTGTCGATTCGTGA
Organism: Planctomycetes bacterium UBA1146; assembly: GCA_963694575.1. GTDB lineage: Bacteria > Planctomycetota > UBA8108 > UBA1146 > UBA1146 > QNYK01. The sequence continues at coordinate 8,753 of CAVOEM010000091.1, forward strand.
GCCGGCCAAGAAGAGCAGCAGACCGGTCAGTAGCGTTGCCAGAAGAGCGGGAATCCGCACCGTGATCGCATCGACGGATCCGTCAGTGAAATTTGAGGCCAGCACCGTGAGCCAGGGGTAGAGGGGTGGCTTGTTGAGGTAAGGCTGCCCCCAGACGGTTGGAAGGATGAGATCGCCGCTACCCAGCATCTCTCGGGCAGCGACGACTCGTCGCCCCTCTTCACCCTGGAGCTCCAGATGCGGCAGTGATAAGCAGTGAAGGACCACCACCAGGCCGATGAAGAACAGCCCCAGCAGCGGTAATGAGGTGGTGTAACCCTTCGACGAGGAATCCAATGGCTGCAATTCAGAATTCATCGTCACCTCTTGCAGTTTTCACCGGATCGATTGCAGATCGTTTGCGGAGCCACACCGTGGCCACTCCATGGCCACTCCATGGCGACCACTATTGCCCAGAAGATTGTCCTCATCTCACGGCTAGTGGACCTAGCGTGGCTGATCGCTGACGACCACTCCATCGATGACGGTGCCCACGCAATGAGATGTGTATTCGAAAGGATCACCGTCATACAGGGCGACATCGCCGTCTTTGCCGACCTCGAGAGACCCCACTCGATCGGAGATTCCCAGCAGCTGTGCTGCCGAAGCCGTGATCAGGCCGAGTGCATCATTGAAGGGGCAGCCATATGCGCAGGCAATCGCCGCTTCCCACAACACCACTCTTGTTTTTGGGACATAGGATTCGTAACCACTGCCCATCGCTACTGGAATCCCTGCCGCCACCATCTTGGCCACCGTCTCCATGCTGGAGTTCTGGCCCTTGCCCGAAGCGCGCATCATCGTCGGATGAATGATCACCGGAATCTGCTGCTCCTTCAGCTCATCAAAGTAGTCGTAGCATTCAGATGCGCCCTCCAGAACGACCTTGATCTGGAGTTCCTTCTGTAACCTCAGTGCGTTCTGGATATCAACAGATCCATGAGCAGTGATCATCAAAGGTCGTTCACCTCTGAGAATCTCAACCAGTACTTCGTTACGAAGATCCCTGGCTGGAGCCTCCTTCTCCTCATCGGCCTGTGCAGCATCGATCTTGTCCATGTAAGAGCGTGCCTTGATGAATTCCTGACGAATCATCGCCATCTGTTTGGCTCGGGTGCCTGGGCTTTTGCCTCCACTACCGAATCCGGAAGAGCCCAGGGTGCAAACCACCATCGCCTTCGATTTCAGAACGGCCTGGTCGACATTGTCCCCGCGAGTCTTGACGATGAAGGTCTGCCCGGAGATCAACTGACCTGGTGCATGTCCGGTGTGAAGTGTCGTGACTCCGAGAGAACGAACCCACTCGATCAACGGCTCGCGAACATTGTAAGCATCTCGAGCATCGAGCTCTGGCTGCATCGGAGAGGATTGCTCCAGTTGATCCTGATCATGGTCGTAGTTGAGCCAGCCAGCGAGCCCCACCACTGAACGTGAGTCGATCAATCCTGGCGTCACCACTGCGGCCTCGATCACCCGGGATCCATCGGGGATCTCCACTGCCAAAGCAGGGCCGACTGCGGCCACCTTGCCATCGATGATCAGTACCACACCATTCTTGATCGGTTCCATCCATTGGCCATCCGCTTGACGGGCCATGGTGTGAATCGTCTCTCCTCGGATGGCGATGGTCTGCTGTCCTGCCAGATCA
>CAVOEM010000092.1:0-10378 GCA_963694575.1 Planctomycetes bacterium UBA1146
GTAGCACCGGGCTCTTCAATTGCTGGCCGCGATTTCTCTGCCAACGATAGACCACAGCGTTGATCACGATGGTTGCCAGTAGGATCACATATCCGATCGGATGCGGATCAAGATTCCCCGATTCACTCCAGCGCCCTAACGAATCGCTGACGATGTGCCAGGCAGCCAAGAACAGCAGCAATGAAATCGCCATGGCGGAGAGGATTTCGAACTTCTGATGGCCATAGGGATGGTCTTCATCGGGAGGCTGTGATGCCATTCGGATCCCGATGAGGGCGATGATGTTGGATGAACCATCGAGTAGGGAATGAAAACCATCCGCAACTACTGACAGCACTCCATTGGAATAACCATAGGCCAGTTGCCCACCGGCCACTGCAATATTGGCCAGTAGTGTGCCCCAAAGCACTCGAGAAACTGCAAGTTGGCGCTGGATCAATACTCCTCCAATGGGACGGAACCAGTCTACTGGACAAATCTCCTGAATCTGACGCTCAGTACCTGCACCGAGGCAATGCTCAACTCTTCCGATCCGATTCTGCGGATATCCGATTCCATCGCCCTGAAACTGGGCTTTCGCCTCAGATCCTCGACGTGAGATTCGATCCAGTCTCCTTGACGATGATTTTCGCTGCGACCACAAATCCTGGTGACCAGCGCCCACAAGCCATCGAGGATGGTATTTCTCAAGATTCTCATCGAGAGTGAATCCCAGCGGCCGTTAAACATCATCTCGTCACACTTTCTCACCAGTGGATGAAGTCCGCTGCGGTGGCCGAGCAAGTAGTAAATCCGAGCCACATCTCCGACCCGAATGTCATGTGTTCTGCTGATATCGAGGATTCTTACCCCTGCGGTCAGATGTTCGAACTTGGCCAGGCTCTGGGCCAGAATGGGTGAGAATCCCGCCCCCAAGGCTTCCTGAATGTGATTCTCGTGGCGATCCAGTTCAGGACCGGAGAGGCAATCAGGAATCGAATCCTCGTACTCCGATAGAGGTCTCGCCCCATCGGCAATCAATCCCTCGATTCGGTCCAGTCGATCATCATCATGACTACTGAGGAGCCAGGCTGCAGTTCTTCTCAACGATTCCTGAATACGAACCAGGGCCAAGTTAGCAACCCTGGCGGAGACTTCCTTGAGCGAAAGTATTTCATCACGAATCTGCTCCGCGCCGATTAAATCATCTGCGATGAGGTACGATCTAGCGATGTGCCCGATCGACCGTCCTGTTTCTCTCTCCATGTCGAGAACGAAGAAGGAACCAGCACGATCCACGATCCGGTTGGTCAACACGGTCATGGCAATCTCTCTGCCCAACTGGTGATTCTGGATCGCATCTGCAAATCGACTCCGGATGGCCGCAGGAAAGTACTCCCGGAGAAATCGAAGTTCATCCACCCGGCCTACAGGCTGGAGAAGCAATCTCTGATACACATCCATCTTGGCGTGGGCAGCCACGATTGCCAGTTCGGGGCGGAACAATCCGATTCCATCCCCATGTCTCGTGGTCAGTTCCTCCTGCGTGGGTAGAGATTCAGCTTCTCGATCCAGCACACCGCGATCCTCGAGAATCATCATCGTCCGCTCGATGGAAAAAGGATCTACCTCACTGCGGATCTCGTCGAGACTGAGCAACAAGCCCTGTTCGCGGTTGTTCATCAGCACATGTTCACAAACATCCTGCTGGATCTCGGTCAGGACCTGATTGCGCTGCTCTACGGTGATTCGACCCGAATGGACCTCGTCGAAGAGCATCGTTTTGAGGTTTACTTCATGGTCTGAACAATCCACTCCTCCAGAATTGTCGACAAAATCAGTGTTGATCATCATTCCACCGCGTGAGAGTTCGACTCGTCCCCGAGGAGTCACTCCCAGGTTGCCCCCCTCGACCATGATGCTCGCCCTCACTGCAGTCGCTGTGACACGACAGGCGGAATTGGAGGAGTCATCGACAGACAGATCGGGCTCGAGAGAAGATCGAATGTAAGTTCCGATACCTCCGTTGAACAACATGTCGACATCGGCACAGAGGATCGCCCGTATCACCTCTTCTGGAGAAAAGACTCCATCCGGCGGCAACCCGAGTAGAACCCGGGCAATCGAAGAAGGATCAATCGTTTTATCGCTACGATCGAAGATGTCGCCACCCTCGGAAAGAGTGGATCTATCGTAGTCACCCCAGTTCGATCGATCCTGATGAAACAGGCGTTCTCGCTCTACGTATGACCGTTCGACATCCGGGTCAGGGTCGATGAAGATGTGAAGGTGATTGAATGCAGCAATCAATTTCGACTTCCGTGCCAACAGCATTCCGTTGCCGAACACATCCCCACTCATGTCTCCGATTCCGACCACGGAATAGGCGTCTTCATCGGGGTCAATTCCGAGCGCTCTGAAGTGGATCAACGCCTGTTCCCAGGCGCCTCTCGCTGTGATGGCCAGTTCCTTGTGGTCGTAACCGTTACACCCCCCTGAAGCAAATGCATCCCCCAACCAGAACTTATACTTGTGGGAGATCGAATTCGCCGTGTCCGATAGATGGGCAGTGCCCTTGTCTGCGGCTACCACCAGGTAGGGGTCGTCGCCATCCCTGCGAATCAAGCCCTCAGGCGGAATCACTTTTCCATCCACCACGTTGTCAGTCAGGATCAGAAGTCCCTCGATGAACAACTTGTACAGTTGATCCGCCTGCACTCGACGCTTGGCTCGATCGGAAGATGGTTTTCGCAAGACGAAACCACCCTTGGCACCGACCGGCACGATCAACACATTCTTGACCATTTGAGTTCGTTGTAATCCGTGCACTTCTGTCCGGTAATCGGTGATCCGGTCAGACCAGCGCAACCCTCCCCTGGCCAGCGGCCCACCTCTCAAGTGAACTCCCTCGACCTCGGGATGATGGACAAAGATTTCTCGCCAAGGGCGCGGGTGGTTCCCCACCGGCAAGGCCATCGAGTCGAACTTGTATGCCTGCAGAGGAGCATCACTTCGGGTGAAGCGTGTGGTCCGCAAGGTCGAATCGAGAATCCCCAGGATCCTCCTCAGAAAAATATCCTGAGCACTGGATCGAACATCATTGAGAGATCGGAAAATCTTATCTCGAATCACTTTGGAACGAGCTTCTCGTTCAGTCGCATCGAGATCCAGTTCTTGATCGAATCGAATCTTGTAGAACTGCAGCAGGTCACGGGTGATCCCCGCATGCTGGGAAAGAGTCTGCGAGGCAAAGGCGATCGTCGTCGAGATCCCCAACTGGTGTAGGTAGTGCAATTGGTTTCGGAGCAGATCGACATCTCTGTGATCGATTCCGACCTTTAGAATCAGTCGATCGAGTTGATCACTACTGGTCGCGCCGTTAAAAATCGCTTCAAGGGACTCGATCACCAGTTCCGAACTCCGGATCAGCGGATGGTCCTCGGAATCGACACCATGAACCTGAAAGGTGTCGATGATGAATCGCTCACCGCAGGATGGGATGATATCGAAGGAGTTCTGGTCAACGATCTTCAATCCGAAGTTATCCAGAATCGGCAAGGTCGTCGACAGAAACAAGTTCTTGCTCTGGTAAATCCTCAATCGAGCTGAATTCTTGGCCCGGTCTTCCTTGCTCCGAAGAATACCGAATGCAAAGTCAGTCGACTTCCCGGTACGTAGTCGCTCGATCTTGGCCGCGTCAAGCATTCCTTCCGCTGGAGAATGGAGGATCTGATACCCCTCGGGAAAGGCATCCCTGTAGAGGCGGAACTGAGCATCCGAGTCCTCTTCTTCCGAACTATCGAATTGCCGGTGCAAGCGATCCGCCCAGGTCCCGGCGACCAACCGAATTCTCTCATCAATCCAGTCCGGATCGACCTCGTCGAGGCGATCCGATGCTGTGAAAAAGAACGAGAGTAGTACAGTTCCATGCTTTCCCAGATTGACCCGAGAATCGGAGTAAGTGGCTCTCATCATCTCGAACAGGATTCCTTCGATGCGAGAGCGTTGCTCCTCCGAATATCCTTCTCTTGGAATGATCAGAAAGTAGAGAGCTTTCCGTCGCTCCTCATTGACCACCAGATGCCCACGGATTTCCTTCGACCGCTCCACGTAATGGATGGCCTGGATCACCGCCTCGATTTCACTCACTCCAGCCTCGAACAGAAACTCAACAGGAATCGAATTGAAGGAGTTCTGGTACGCCTTGTAGCGCATCCCCCCTCTCTGAATGGAATGATTCGAGATCAATTCTTCGAGTTTGTTCCGAACGTGGGGTATTTGATCTCCCGGAGTCTGTACTCCCTTGAAGGTGAACAGACCCCAGATATGAATGAATCGAATCACTCCATCTACAGCGGGCTCTTTCACCACGAAGTGATCAATTTTGCCATTGCGATGAACACAGGAATCTCCCATGCCCTTGAAGGAAACAATGTGATCACTAGGTGAAGAATCGCCTGAGAGTAGCCGGATCGCTTGATCGGATCTCTCGATATCCACCTCTTCTGGGCAAGGGACCCCGAGGGAAAGATCGATCTCCAGTGAAGGATCTGGACCCTCGGCACCGATCCAACGATTCACTCCGAAGAACACGAAGTGATCCTGAAATAGCCATTCCAGGAGGTTCCGAGTCGTCTGCAAGTCTCCGCTGGGAACTCCCGAAGCACTTCTGCGGATCGCTCGGATCGAATCTCCGATCACACCCTTCATGCGCTTGAAATCCGTCACGATGGTCGTGACCTTGGAGAGTCCAGAATGGATATCTTGAAGGAGTGCATCGCTCTGTTCAGAATCGAGCACAGAGTCAATCTCAAAGTGGCAGATGACTTCGTCTCTCGACTTTGCAGCGGTCGCATCGATGGCAATGATGGTGCCATCTTTTTCCCTGACCACCGACGCACTAGCCGTATGCTTGCTGACCAGTTCAAGATCATGTCTCTCGATAATCATCTCTATGGTGTCGACCACGAAGGGTTGATCATCACAGACAACATCCAAAAAGAACGACGACCTGCCTGTTGAAGTGCCCTGCTCGATATCGAGGCTGACTAGAACCTCACTCTTGCTCCTCTGCAGTACCAGGTTAAAGGTGTTGAGAAGATCTCCGGCGAGCCTGCGTAGTACCTTTTCGTCATATAACTCATCCAGCACGGCGTCATACTGTTCGAGAAAATCACGAAGGATGGGAGCCAGCCTGGTATCCGTCAGGCGAGGATCCATCGGATCGAGCAGGCCGACCAGGCGGCCGTTCCCCCTCTTTTCGTTCTCGTCACTTTGCATCGAATTCCCTCTCGAGACGGGTGCTTCGAGTCCCGATCCATCGACGAGTCGTCCTTCACGGGCAATATGACCCGCTTGTATCGGTTTGGCACCCTTCGGGGAAGTTAATCTGGCTGAATCTTCTGCTGCGGACTAGCCTCCACATCGGGATCGACCTACCCTACTGCCCTCAGATCGCCCACCAGGGGGATTTCAAGCCGTTGTGGGGGAGAGATTACTTTCGTAAAGGATTTTGAGGCGATGGCCGCAGAAGATTCAGTCCCCAATAACGACGAGCCCGCCGTAACCCGGGTCGGCCGACCGTTGCTCAAAATGGGTGGCTGCTTGGTGGTGCTACTGGTCGCCACCTCGGTCGGCGGATTGATCTCGATGTGGATGGTTTTATCCGGCGGGCTGCAGGACAACCCCCTCCTCTTGCCCCCCTTGATTCGCGCCCCCCAGATGACCGAGGCGATCGAGGGCTGGCCACCCACGCAGGGGAGTGCCTCTTTCACTCTCGATCAGTGGAATCTCATCCTTGACGATGAGTTGGGCCGCTTGGTGGCCTCGAATGAGCTCATTTCTGGAAGCGGTATACGCCTGATCTCCCAGCCCGATGGGAGGATCCGCGGGCTCGTCTCCCTTGGTTTCCCAGAGGACCAGCAGCAGGTTTCCTGGCTGCTCCGCGGTAAGTTCATCAATATCGAGCTGATCGGCACTGTGGTCATTCACGATGGCGTCATCGAAGATGCAAAACTCGATCTCTACCAGTGGGGATCGGTCTACAAGGGTAAGGACCTGACCAGGGAACAATCGATCGAAAGCCTCGAAAAGGTGATCGAGGATCTGAAAAAGTTCCCGTGGGCATCGATCCCGATCCGCCATCTGGAATATGATGGAGAGCAGTTAAGCATCACCACGGGAGAGTGACTCACCGCCGCGGATGGAGATGCTGGTTACCACCGATTTTTCTGGATCTTCTCGAAGGAAAAGGCGACCCATTCCAGGTCGGGAAGCCAACTGTTGAACTGGTCCATTTCGAAGGACCCCCGCAACTCATAAGCATTGGAGACTCCTACCAGGATGTACGACCGGTGCTTTCTCAATGCAGGCTTCGGCGGCTCTTGAGGCTCACCATCCTTGGGCTCATCCTTTCCCGGACCCTCCTGAAGAGACTCGAGAACCGATCCCCCAACGACACGGACAGCAGTGGAATTCGTCGCTCCAGGACTTGATTCTCCAGGCTTCGAATCACCCGGCTGCAACCCTTCCGGATCATCTTCACTCTTCTTCGGTTTCGCTGGCGGCCGGTCGGAGTACTGGAAGACGAACGCATCGAGGCCTCCCAGATCACCCTTGAGGGTCTCGACATCGGCGTACTTCTTGCGAAGTTCCGGAAGCAGAACCGAATCGATCCAGTCTTCTGAACGCTGGTCCGCTTCCGCCTTCGACAAAATTCGCACCCGAATCTCGTTTCGAGTCTCGGGGATCTTCATCAGCACCAGGTCACGGTCTTCGATCTCCTGGGGGGCGAACTTCCACTGGTCACTCGGGCGCTCGATGGCAAACATGAAGTCGAGGGAAGTGAAGGCATCTCCTTCCACCTCACCGGCCGGTTCCGGATGGAGACTGAGTACGTATTCTTTCCAGTCTGTTTCCATCTGGTCGACAGTGGTAAAGTACTTCTTGGCCAGATCATTGAACTGTCTCTGCCCTACACGCCTCTTCTCGCCCGCCACCCAGTATTCCGCCAGAAATCTCTGCCCCTTGCGACTCTCTGGACCGTTGATGAGGTAGTGCATCACTGCCCATGAATCGGCGTAGTGAGTCCCACCAAATCGATTCTTGGGGAGACCACCCAGTTTGGAGAGAACGGTGTGGGTTCCTTCTCTCATCTTCTCCTGGATGTGGAACAACCGATCGCGAGGAATCAATCCTGAAACCAACTTCTTCTTCTTGTAATCCAATTTGGATCCGTCACCAAAATAAACGGCAAGTCCCTCGATGAACCAGTTGGGGTAGTTGGCCATCCGGGCCATTTTCTTGCCCTGGAATGCATGGGTCCCCTCGTGCGCCAGCACCGTATAGGTGGTCCCGGTCAATCCAAAGGTGCCGTGGAATGCGGTCACATTTTGTGACGAGGGATTATAAAACCCCCCCACTCCAGCGCCCATTCCGGTCTTGAGCATGAACTCATCGTGTGTGCGATAGATCTTCACGAGGGGTTTCTGACTGCGAACATCCTTGGATTTGAAGATCTTCCCCAGCGTGTAGTAGAGACCCTCCATGATCCACTGGTAGGTGCGAGCCACCTCGGGAGTGCTGTTACATTCGATGATCCAGTTTTTCGATTTGATAATCGAACGCTGGCTCCAGGGTACCCCCTCGTACTCCTTGCGCTTGTTCTCCTCGAATCGTTCGCGATTCTTACGTCTTTTCTCCAGCAACTGCTCCCGGCGCATGATTTCTTCGGGAGCCAGACGCTGGATCACGGAATCGGGAGCCACCGGCCTACCCGAGGTTCCCTCATCGGGAACCGGAGGCTTTCGAGAAGGTTCTGGAACTGGAACGGGAGCTGGAACCGGAGATGGAACGGTCCCGCCAGTGGGCGGAGTCAGCCGTTCTCCGTCGCGTCTCCACCCCTTGGCGATCAGGGCTTCCGCTTCGGTAGGGGTTTTCCACTGATCGTCGACCTTGCCCCAACCCAATGCAATCTTCGATGGTTCATGCTCTGGATTGATCTCGAGGGCCTTCTCGAACGCTTCACGGGCAGGCTGCGCCATTCCACGTTCACGTGCCCATTTGCCGAGGGAAAACCAACCGGATGCCGATCCCCTGCGTGTGGCGCGTTTTTCCCGTTGAGAGTACTCCCTGCGATCGACCTCTTCGCCTCGGATCACCGACTCCACACGATCCATCTGGATCGACGTCACGCCGAACGCACTCTTGACCGAAATCTTCTCATCCGTTTCCTCGACGATCTCGCCGATCACCTCATCCCCGGTCTTGAGGACCACGATCACACGGTCACCCGTATCGACACTGACGACTCCCACATTGAGGATCGCAGCGTACATGGTTGAAGAGAGGAGCAGTGCCAGGGCACTACCCATCGCCCCCCGGACCAGAAGTGATTTGACAGCAAATTTCATCGATCTTCCTCCACAGCCAGATGGACCCCAGCGAGCCCTCGAACCCTCGATAGAATCGAGAGCACAGCGATTTCTTCCTCCCACACCGTCACCCGGTGTAGAGGAAATCCTCCGTGTATTTCTCGAAATACTGCACCGCATCGGGGTAATCCTCGATCGAGCACTCGAGAACATTTCCGTACAACTTGTCTGGAGATCCAAAGATCCCGATGGCGAATCGACGCGATTCGCCCAGTTCCGGGACATTGTTTCCGGCAGTCCCGATGACTCGTTTACCGTCGAGTACCGCCACATACATCGGGTTTCCACCCATCTGCTTACTAGCAATCTCTTCGACATATTTGACTTCACCAAAAATGTTGCCGAGGAGTGAGCGGGCGTAATCTTCACTGAGCTCAGCGTGGAGGCCGTTGGGCCAGCTATAGGTGGAGAGTCGCTTCTTCTTCGAAGTTCCTCCACCGATGGCTGCGCACACCTCAGAGGCATAGAGCAGCCCCGATTTCTGCCAGCGCCAACCGATGGGCTTGGTCACTTCGAGCTTCAGTTTATCGCTGCTATACTTGTTCCCTCGTTTCCGGCCCAACTCTTCCACGGGCAATCCGAGGATCCACTCCTTGTACTCTTCTTCCCACTCCTCAACGCTCTTGCCCGAGTGCAGGACGATGAGTTGCTCGAAGAACTTTGCTTCCTTCTCGTAGTCGCAGAATCCGTCCAACTGCTGACAATGGAGTAGCCAGTCTTCCATGATCTTTCCGCCGGTGTTGTCGCTCTTACTCCACGCACCATATTCATTGCCATACAAACACCAGAAGAAAACGCCCCAGGCATGCCCGTAGTAGAATCCACCAAATCGCCCCTGGTTCAAGCGTAGCAATTTACTCAACGGACAGAAATTCCCGTCCTCGATCGCCGACTTCAGTCCCACCAATCGATCCCTTGGAATCTCGTTGATCTCGACCTTGCGGCGGCTGATCTTCGATCCATCTCCGAAGTAGACCGCCAACCCCTCTACCGTCCAGATGGGGAGGGACTGAAGCGACTTGAAGATCATTCCCTGAAATTGATGGGTTCCCTCATGGGCCAGAACCTCTTCGGTACTTCCGGTCGATCCAAAGGAACCGTGGTAGCCGGTCACATCCTGTCGCAACAGGTTGTAGAAACCGCCGATATTGGGACCATTTCCGGTCCAGTCCATGAACTGTTGATGGTTGGCGTGGATGTAGACGTCACTTCGCGGTGCACGCTTGAATTTCCGCGGCCAGAACTTTTCGATGAAGACCTTGTCGTAGGCTCGATACAGCGACTCCATCACATCCGAGTAATAACGGGCGTTCTCCTCGGTCGAGTTGCAGTAGATCACGTAATGGGGCGTGATGATGGGATCGATCGTCGCCCAATCCCTCCCGCGTAACTCCTCGATGTAAGCGTCTCGCCCTTTGAGCGATTGGGCTCTCTTGGCCGTGGACTCCTCCTCCTGGCGAGCGACGATCTCGTCCGGGGTGAGCCACTCTCCTCCGTACAGTTCCTTCCCCTGAGCACTCATCGCCTCCTCGAGTGGCATCCAACGCCCCTCGTACTCGATCTCACCGAGTGCCTCTCGAGCTCTCTTCAACCCCGGAGTGATCTCGGTGGCCTTTCGCCAGGACTCTCTCGCCAGAGATTCCTCCTGCTGCTCCAGTGCCCAATCCCCCAGGTCACACCAATCCTCGGCGCTCTTGGCCAGTTCAGCGCGCTCCTCGTACTGCTCTGGAATCGTTTTGAACCGCTCCCACTCGAGCAGGTCGGCGCGATCGACCTTTGCGGTTCCAAATCGATGTTTGATGGAAATGGAATCTCCCGCCTTTACCACCACCTCGCCCTCGTAAGTACCTCCACGGCGAAGTTTGACGCGGACTCGATCTCCCACCTGGATACTGTCAAATTCATCTGTGGAAACCACCGAGTGAGACTCAGGGGAGTTGGATGAGAAGGATGAAGCGACGCTACAA
>CAVOEM010000093.1:0-10339 GCA_963694575.1 Planctomycetes bacterium UBA1146
GACTCGCATCGGCTGCGATGAACATCCGAGACTGGTCGTGTTCAACAAACTCGATCGAGTACGCGAAGATCAGCGGATCGACCTTCAACACCTGCTGGCAGAACAGGAAGACTCGTTCGTGGTCAGCGCCACCGAGGGAACTGGTATCGATCTGGTGGTGGAACGGGTGCTAGAGATCACTCACGAACGCCAGGAGTCCGGCAGTTACAAGGTGCCTCACTCCCGATCGGATCTGGCGGCAAAATTGCACTCGATGGCTGCGGTCGATCAGGAGGAGTTCCTCGACGATGGGATCCACATCAGTGCACGCTTCGATCCGGGGCAGAAGGCGCGCTGGGAATCGATGTTGAAGAAGGCTGGACTATTCCCCGCTGCCACCGATTGAGCCAACCTCGACCTTCTTCGCCGAGGCCACCATCTTGGCCAATCGAACCTTCATTCCCTTGAGGAATCGATCGTGAGCTCCAAACAACTCCTCGTACAGCGCCAGGCAATCTTCAGCGATAAACGCATCTCTGGCAGCGAGAGCACCGTCGAAGGAGAGCACCAGGAATGGCCGAAAGGTACCGGAAGTAGAATCCAGTTTCTCTCCTGCAACCCACATCCTGTAGCACCCCTCGATGGCAGCGGTTTTCTTCGCCTCACGATCGTCTGACTTGTTCTGATATGCCGAGCGATACGGCTCGAAGATGCTGAGGAACTTCGCTTCGATCCTGGTCATGGCCCATTCTTCGACCAGTTCCTCGGGAACTCCCTCGACCTTGGCTGCCGCATCCATCCGGGCCACATCCACTCGTGATGGATCGAGTAACCCCTCGATCAAGGTCAAGCGAGCCCGGGCGATCTGGTCTTCAGGGTTCTCCTCGACCATTTTTCTCAACTGGAACAGAACTTCCACCTGGTTCAGCCCCTGGCCGAGCGACAGCAACGAATCGGGGCGCCAGTATGGCTCCCTACCGAAGAGCAACAGTCCAGAATCATCGAGAAAGACGAAAGAGGGAAATCCTCTCAGGTCATATTCTCGCATCAGTTTCTGATCGGGTTTGTCATCCAGTTGCGCCGAGATGTTGAGGTATGGAACGAACTTCTTGCTCTCCTTGACCCACCAGTTCGATAGAAGGGGACCCCCCTCCATGTAATCACAAGGGCCTCAGGGCGCATAAGATCGGGTGAAGTAGGCGAGGATCGGCAGGTTCTTCTGCTTCGATATCGCTTTCGCCTGATCGAGTGAAGTGACCCATTCAATCTTCTGGACGAACTTCTTGGCACGCTTCTCCTGGTATCGCTTCTCCATCTCTTCAGAACCCTGTGCCAGGGACACCGAGCAAACCAGAAGCACACACAAGGTGGCCAACCATCTCAGAGCCGAGAACTTCTGCATCGAGACTCTCTTTCTACCGACAGGAGATGCGAACATCCCGATTCTATATGGGAACTCGTTACAGGGTACATCGCGAGACCCTACCTTGCTTCTCAATTGCTCTGGTCCCGACCTCGCTTCCCCGCTATTATCGGGGGTTCCAAACCTGATAGAGAAAGAGTAGGTCAAGATGATTCATTCCATTGCACTGGTCCTCTCGGCAGCGCTGATGCTGCCTGGATCTGCCTTCCACAACATCGATGCAACAGACACCAAGGCGAGCGCCACAGTTCGTCTATTCGTCCTGGAAGGCAACTGGACCGACCAGCCCGATGCAGGAGAAGCACTCGACATCAACACCCTGTTGATGGGAGGAGGCGGTTCGAAGCGTTCCTTCCCCGACCTGATGGGTGCACTCGCGGATGCCACGGCAAATGAGGAAATCGATGTTCTCGCTCTCGATCTCGGAGATGGAACCGCCTTCACCATTCCCCAGGTCAGTCGGCTCTGTTCTGCCATCGAAACCGCCAGGGCTGCAGGTAAGAAGTGCATCGCCTGGCTTGAAACTGGCAACAGCAGCCTGCTCACCGTCGCGTCCAGTTGCAACAGTATCATCATGACACGTACCGGCGGGCTCGATTTCAACTCTCCAGCGCTGATGCCAATCCACTTCAAGACGGCGATGGATCTGTTCGGTGTCGAGGCGAGCGTGATCCGCGTCGGCGATTTCAAGGGTGCCGTCGAGCCCTACATGCTTCCCCAGATGAGTGATCACTTACGCGACCATTACATGGCGATGCTCGAATCCCTCAACCAGTACATCGTCCACCAGGTCGCGTCCGGTCGTAGTCTCGATGCCGACAAGGTTCGTGATTTTCAAAAGTTGCGGATCTTTACCCCCGAGCAAACACTGAATGAGGGCATGATCGATGCGCTGGCGGACCATGGCACCATCGAGGAGACCATCGAACTGATCCTCGACAGTACTGTCGAATGGAAACGAGCACGTAAGAAGCGCAGTACTCCCTTCAATCCGATTCAGATCTTCACGGAGCTGTTCAGTCAGAAACGTCAGAAGAACATTCCAGAAAACTCTGTCGTGGTGCTGCATCTGGCGGGCCAGATCGTCGATGGCGACACTGCCACTCCTGGATCGATGGTCAGTGAGCCTTCCGCCAATGAGATCGACGCCCTCGCCGATGATGATTCGGTCGCTGCAGTCGTGGTACGTGTCGACTCTCCGGGCGGATCTGCCACCGCCAGTGAGGTGATCCGCGTGGCGCTGGAAAACCTCGCGCGCAAGAAGCCTATCGTCTATTCGATGGGGAACCTGGCCGCCAGCGGCGGCTACTGGATCACCTGTACCGGTCGCCCCATCTATGCCTCGGAGGGAACCATCACCGGCTCCATCGGAGTCTTCGGCATGAAGCTCTCCTTCGGCCCGGCGCTGGAACGATTGGGAATTCACATCGATCCAGTCGCACTGGATGATGCGGCGATGATGATGCTTCCCGATCGCCCGTGGAATGCCGATCAGGTCGATCGACTTCAGGCCACTGTCGATGAGGTCTACGACGATTTCATCGACCGCGTTTCCGAAAGCCGCAATATAGCTCCCGACCGAGTCCGAGCCATCGCTGGCGGCAGGGTCTGGTCTGGACAACAGGCGGTGGAACTGGGGCTCGTCGATGCCATCGGAAGTCTCGATGACGCAGTGGCTCATGCCCGTCGCGAGGCAGGTCTCGGTGCCGACTCGAATCTGGTTCACCGTCCTGGCCCGGCGGATCCGCTAGATATCTTCAAGATGTTCATGGGTGGCGGCGATGAAGCGATTCGCAGCATGATCGATTTCCCTGCCCTGCGCATTCTTGCGGCGGCCGGGGTCGATCTGAGTCCGTATGTCGCTCGATTGCTCGGTTCCTCGCCCAGCAGTGGCTTCACCGTCGAGGCGAGGATGCCGGTCGATCTGAATCCACGCTACTGAGTTGGATGGTCACTGCGGTGGTGGAGGAGATTCTCAGGCGAGGATCTCCTTCACCACCCGCGCTTTCTCGACTCCGGTGAGTTTCACATCGAGCCCCTGATACTGCACCGACAGTCTCCGATGATCGATCCCCAGCAGGTGTAGCATCGTTGCGTGCAGATCTCTTACATGAACCACATCCTCAACCGCATTGTAGCCGAGATCATCGGTTTCTCCGTGAGTCACACCACCCTTGATTCCCCCTCCGGCGAGGAACATCGAGAAGCCCTTGATGTGGTGATCTCTCCCCGGATCATCCCCGCCACCCTGTGACATCGGTGTCCGACCAAACTCCCCACCCCATACGATCAGCGTGTCATCGAGCATCCCCTTGTTCTTGAGATCCTGGATCAATGCCGCAGTCGGTTGGTCGCACAGGTTACAGCAGGTCTTCATGTACTGCTTGAGACCACCGTGGTGATCCCAACCCCGGTGGTAGAGGTGAATGAAACGAACTCCCCGCTGCGCAAGGCGACGTGCCAGCAGGCAGTTACTGGCGTAGGTACCATCGCCGGGCACCGCCCCGTACATCGCCAGCGTCTCGGGCGATTCATCGGATATATCCATCAACTCGGGGACCGAGACCTGCATGCGAAATGCCAGTTCATACTGGGAAATTCGTGCTTCGACCTCCGGATCTGCCTTGTCTCTGGCGCGCATCCGATCGAGATCTCTGACCGCCTCGATCAGGTGATGCTGTCGATCACGGGTGATGCCGGCAGGATTGGTCACGAAGTGAACCGGATCCCCCTTGGAATGAAACTCCACACCTCCCAGGTTGCTCGGCAGGAAACCACTGGACCACTGCCGGGCGGCGATCGGTTGTGGATTCCTTCCACCGACACTGGTCAGCACGACAAATCCAGGCAGGTTCTCCCCCACCGAACCGAGTCCGTAGTTGATCCATGAGCCCATGCTGGGCCGATTCGTTACGATGGAACCGGTGTTCATGAAGGTGTGTGCCGGATCATGATTGATCTGCTCGGTCACCATCGATTTGACGATGGCGATGTCATCGGCGACAGTACCGATGTGTGGCAAGTAATCGCTGATCAGCTGGCCACTCTCACCGTAGCGTTGGAACCCTGCTCTCGGTCCAAGACACATCAAAGGCTTGCCCTGCAGCTGAGCGATCGGCATTCCCTTGGTGTAGGACTCCGGCATCGGCTGGCCATCGAGTTGGGCCAATTTGGGTTTTTCATCGAAGGTTTCCAGATGACTCGGTCCACCCGCCATGCTGAGGAAAATGACCCTCTTGGCTCGTGCCAGTGGAGCACTCAACGATCCGGTCAAGGGAAGTCCAGCCGCTCCCGCGACATCGGTGGGCCACCACTGGCTGAGCGCAGCCGCGCCGATTCCCAGCGACAACGACCCGAGAAACTGCCTTCGATTTAACTGGTGGAGTTGCTGCAGAAACTGCGCTTGAGCTTCACTCACGGGTCAAAGTTTCATGCAGGTTGAGGATTGCACGAGAGACCTCACTCCAGGCCGCCAGCATCACCGCTTCAATGCCATCTCCACCAGCGTCGGACGAGTTCATTCCCTGGAACTGTTCGGCCAATGCGGGTTGCTCCTCGAAGTGCTTGCGTGACGATTCCAGCAAGTTGTACAGGATCTCGATCTCTCCCGATTGAGCTTCTCGAGATACCGCTTGCTCGATGGCAAATGCAATCGCTGCGTGATCGGCATCTCCAGCTTCGGCATCACCTCGAACTGCTGTTTCACCTTCAAGGAACTGTTGCCGCCAACCGATGATGCGCCGGGCAAAGGAACGAGCCGCCTCGACGAATACCGGGTCATTCAGCAGCACCAAGGCGGCCATCGGTGTATTCGATCGATTTCTTCGGGCGGTGCAGTTCTCACGAGTGGGTGCATCGAAAGCGAGCAACATCGGATGCAAGTATTGTCGCTGCCAGTGAAGATAAACTCCTCTGCGCCACTGTCGGGAATCGGTATCTGGTCGATATCGCCGTGGCGGAAAGTTCAGATGACGGTAGTAGTGAGGAGGCTGCGGTGGCTTGACTGCCGGCCCTCCGAGTTGATCGACCAGTAATCCACTGATCTTGAGAGAAGCATCGCGAACCATCTCTGCCGGCATCCGATAGCGCGCCTGGTGAGAAAAGAGCAGATTCTCAGGATCGATCTCAACGGCACGCGCTGCTGGAATCGATGACTGTCGGTAGGTTCGAGACCGTACCAACTTCCGAATCAGCGCCTTGAGATCCCAGCCAGATTCGATGAACTCGATGGCCAGGGCATCGAGCAATTCCGGGTGAGTCACCGGCCTTCCCTGTCCTCCGAAGTCCTCGACCGAAGGGCAGAGCCCGCCGCCGAAGAGTTGTGCCCAGACACGGTTGACCAGTACCCGCGCCGTCAGTCCACCGACACCTCCCTGTGATTCAGGACGCACCAGCCACCGTGCCAGATCCAGTCGCGTGGCCCGCTGCTCGGTCTCAAGGCTGCCGAGGAATGCAGGTACCGCAGGTTCGACAATTTCCCCCTCCTCATCGAGCCAGTTCCCTCTCTGCTGGATCCGGACGATGCGAGGCTCAGCAAGGCTGCGGGTATAGAGCGCCAGTGGTAACGACTCCGAAAACATCGAGGCCTGATCCTTCAGGCGGGTCAGCTGACCACGAAGTTGCAACACCGTCGGGGATTGATCGCCATGAAACTGATGGAGCAGTTGACGTTGAGCATCGGTTCTCTGTGCCGGTGAGAGGATCAACACCTCGACCACCGAAGCAGGAGCGGCGGTAGCCTTCTCACTGCCGCACAGATCCCAGTAAACGGTACCGCCGTACTGCGTGAAGGCGACTCCGCTGACCACCGATCCGGGCTTCAGGCCAATCGACTCGAAGGGCACCTCGATCCGCACCCATTGCCCCACGGCAGGTAAAGGACCGATTCTCTGATAGGCGGCATCGCTGGTCGTTTTGCGACCGTACAGGATGTCATCGGAGCCCCATACCGCACGGTGTTCCCAGTCTCCATCGATGTTGCACTGCAGCATCAATGCGGTCGGTGGCGATGCCGATAACTGATAGACCCAGGCAAACAGAAGATCTCCCTCGCCGACGATGATCTTCTTGTCGGTGGTCCCGACGGTGTAATGTTGAACCAATCCGTCGCTACTCTGCTTGCGATAAAGTTTGCCGCTGTGCGCGGTCACTCCATCTTCCTCGACGAAATTCCACCGGCCACTGGTTTTTCCACCGGTGTCTTTCACATCATCGATCCACAGGTACTGACGCTTCTCTCCCGACTCGATCTGGCCGATCAGCTGCTGCTCCCACTGCTGCTGTTCTGCAGAGAGTCCCTCGATCGCCTCCTTGACCTCCCGCTCGCTCTGTTCGATGCGTTGCTCCAGCTGACTCTGCTGTTGGCGACTCTCATCGGTCATCACTCGCATCTCTGGCTTTCTTCGAGTGGGTGTGGTGTTCAGCCCTCCGTATGGATTCCTCAGATGTTCCTCGTCGTCGATGTCGGCGAAGAAGGCTCCGAAGGAGTAGTAATCTCGAGTGGTGTAGGGGTCATACTTGTGATCGTGGCACTGCGCACAACCGAGGGTTCCCCCCAGCCAGGTCTCCGACAGATTGCGAATCCGATCCGCCATGTAGATTGAACGGTATTCCTTGAGCTGCAGCCCTCCCTCGTGAGTGGTCTGGAGCAGACGGTTGTAGCCGGTGGCCAGCAGTTGATCCTGATCGGGTTGGTCGAGTAGATCGCCAGCGATCTGCTCGATGGTGAACTGGTCAAACGGCAGGTTCGAGTTGAAGGCTCCGATGACCCAGTCGCGATAGAGCCAACTGTGATGCTCCTGATCTCCGTGGTAGCCCACGGTGTCGGCGTAGCGCACCAGATCGAGCCAGAAGCTTGCGAACCGTTCACCAAAATGTCGACTCGCAAGCAATCGATCGACTTCCTCCAGATAGGCATCGTCTCCGCCGTCGGAGATGAACCGATCCACATCTTCGGGTGCCGGAGGTAAGCCCGCCAGATCCAGATGTAGGCGACGAATCAGCGTGGTGGGATCGGCGTCCGCTGCCGGATTCAGCCCCGATGAGCCCGACCGATTCAGGATGTAGTGGTCGATGGTCGAGGTGGGCCACTGCTCCGAGGAATCGGGAACCGCTGTCGGCAGAGGGGCGATGTAGGCCCAGTGCGGGGCGAAATTGGCGCCCTCATCGATCCATCTACCGAGGATCTCGATCTGCTCGGAACTCAGTTCATCGTGTTCCTTGCTCGGCGGCATCGGATCGTCGGGTGAGGTGATGCGAAGCCACAGTTCACTCTCCTGCCGGTTCCCGGCAACGATGGCCCGGTATCCCGATTCAAGAGTGCGGGTTGCCGAGGAAAAATCGAGCAGACTCAATCCTGCCTCGCGCGATTTCTGATCGGGACCGTGACAGGCGAAGCAGTGCTGAGAGAGGATCGGCCTGACCTGATCGGAGAAATCGATGGGAACTATGGTTTCGTCGAAACCAGCCAGATGGGTACTGCCAAACCATCCACCGATGGACCAGATCCACAGCCCGATCAGCGGCCCGATCAATAGCCCGATGGGGGACCACTTCGGCAGCGGATTCGATGAGAAGAAGGGTATGCCCATGACGGGAATCGACTCTAGCACCCCGAGGATGTCAGGACAATGAGCGGCCAAGGTGGCGATAAGGAGGCGACCGGATATCGGTCTAGTCGAGACACATCAACGAATCGACGGTGGGGTCGGGGCCGAAGGAGTTGTCGCCAGGAAGTGGCAACGGGGCCGCTCCGATGAAGAGCCGTCCCAGAACTGCCACCGGGTCGGCGATGTCGAGGGCTCCATCGTCATTGGCATCGGTGGCATCTTCACAGGAGATGATTCCTCCGCTGAACAGAAACTGCAACGAAGCGACGGCATCGGAGATATCCACTGCTCCATCGACATTGGTATCGCCACGAACAAAGAAGGGCTGCATCGTCGGATGATCGAAGGGAGGCAATCCGAACTTCACTCTAGGATCGGTCAGTCCATTCTCGAGGAAGTCCTTCAACTGGCTCAGTTCAGTGTTGGGCAGGTTCATCGGCGGATCGAGCAATGGATCGTTGGGAGTGAAGTCTCCCCCACCATTGTAGAACGCGAGAACATCGTCGAGGGTCGCCTTGCCGCCATTGTGAAAATAGGGTGCTCGCAGGCCGACATTTCGAAGTGACGGCGACTTGAACTTGCCGATGTCCTCATCATCTCCGCTGACGGCAAAGTGACCGACATCCTCGAAGGGCGGACGCACTCCGATGAAGCGGAAGGATCCATCGCCCAGCGCCGGGGTCTCGTGACAAGGCAGGCAGTTGTCGGCAAAGAGTAGCAATCCCAGCTGCTGCGATTGGGTCATCGCGTCGCTGATTCCCTGATTGAACAGATCGAAGGGAGTACGATCGGGTACCAGGGTTCGTTCATAACTGGCGATGGCGAATGCGATCCTGGCGGCGGTGATCTGCGCATCTCCGAAAGCGTTCTGGAACAGGCCTTCATAGTTGACGAACTGGAGCAATCCTTCGATCAGGTCGTCGGGAATATTGGTCGCCAGAGCCAGCGGCGTCACTGAGATCAATTTCTGCCGGACGCCATCCCAGTCCCTCGTATCGCAACCCATCTCCACCATCGAGATGATGGGACCGACCGCCTGCGCTTCCAGTGCACCACCAGTTGGAATCAACACCAATCCAGTTTCAGGGTCGGTGAACTCGGGCCCGGCACGTCCATCCCAGAACAAAGTCGGATGGTAGCCGGCTCCGATGGTCGATTGAGATCTTCTCGATGTCACCTGACGCTGGGGAAAGAAGACACCGTCGTCGAGAGGTGATCCGCCACACGCCTGCAACACCACACCGATCGATCCGGCCACGTCATCTTCGGTGCCGAATAGACCATCAAATCCTGGATGGATCGATCGAGGAAGATCGACCCTGGCGTCCGATCCTCCCGCCTCGGAGATGTGGCAGGTTCCGCAGGAGGTCGAGTTGTCATGAGAGAGCTGCTCTTCCCAGAAGAGAAACTTACCGAGCAGAGCTTTTTCAACAGTCAGGGGATTTTCTGGTGGTTCCGGCATCGGCGGAAGCGGTGCCAGGATATCTCCCGGCCCCACCTGTGCGGCGGCAGTTGTGCAGTGAAGAAGTCCCACGATCACTGCGCACGCGGTGAACCACGGCAGCAGACGATTCATCGGGGTCGAACTCGAGTGGATCATGCCGGGGGTCCTCTCCATGCCACTGGTTCCATTCTACCGCATCCTCGGACCTGGCCGACCCTTGCGCTGATCCTTGCGCTGATCCTTGCGCTGATCCTGATCGAGCGACCGGGTGTAGTGCTTCTCATGGACAGGAAGGATTGGAACAGGGGAGTGAATCGGGACTGGGGTCGACTCCACATCCGGGAAAGGGTGCCGGGAGCGGTCCTCCTCCCGAGAACAGATGATCGAGCACCGTCACTGCATCCGCCACGTTAGCCATCGCATCGTCGTTGGCATCGATGGTCGAGAGACATCCGCCATCTCCTCCACCGCTGAAGAGATAACCGAGAATCGCCACTCCATCGGCGATGTCGATGGTCTGATCCTGATTCGCATCTCCACGAAAGAATCCCGGCAACCCATCGGCGACCAGGATGATATCGGTCCACTCGAGTTGATCGACTCCGCCGGGTCCGCTGACAGTGAGTGTCACCGAGTAACTCCCTGGCTCCGAATACAGGTGCTGCGGGGAAACGGACGGGCTGTCAGAACCATCGCCAAACAACCACAACTGCTCATCGATTTGCCCACTGCTCAAGTTTTCGAATTCGACCGTCAAAGGTGCTGGCCCCGATGCGGGTGAAAAGGCGAAGGCTGCCACGGGTGATTCCACCGGAAGGCAATGGATGTATCGCTCGATCAATTCCTTGCGATCGTGATCCTCACCGATCCCCCCCATCTCAACCG
>CAVOEM010000094.1:0-10320 GCA_963694575.1 Planctomycetes bacterium UBA1146
AAAATTGAAGGCCGTGATCCCCGGGGGATCTTCAGCACATGTCCTCACGGCAGAGGAATGTGATGTGGCGATGGACATCGAGTCCCTCAGTGCCGCAGGAACGATGCTCGGATCTGCCGGAGTCATCGTGATGGATGATTCCACCTGCATGGTCGACGCCCTGGTCAACCTCATGCGCTTCTACCATCATGAATCATGCGGTCAATGTACCCCTTGCAGAGAAGGCACCGGCTGGCTGGAAAAAATCGTCCATCGGATCGCACACGGCGATGGCCGGATGGAAGATCTGGATCTGGTCCTGGATGTCTGCGACCGGATGGTCGGAAAGACCATCTGCGCCCTGGCGGATGCAGCGGCATTCCCAGCGCAATCGATCGTGACCAAATTCCAGGACGACTTTGTAGCTGCGATCCAGAACGGGGGAAGCCCGGCCTGGAAAAAGCGGCACCCATCTGCAGTGGGAGGAACGGCATCTCATGGCTGAAAATCAGACGAATGACGGCACGGTAGCGATGACGCGCTGGCAGCTCAATGGCCAAGAGGTGGAGAACCCCACCGGAATGACCATCATGGAAGCCGCCAAGGACCATGGCATCGAGATCCCCTGCTTCTGCTATCACCCAGGACTCTCCATCGCCGGCAACTGCCGGATCTGTATGGTCGAGAGTAACCGATCACCGAAACCGGTGATTTCTTGCTCCGAAAAGATCGCCGATGGTCTGGTGATCGAAACGGAAAGTGAGTTGGCTGTAAGCTCGCGCAATTCCGTGATGGAATTCCAGTTGATCAATCATCCGCTCGATTGTCCCGTCTGCGACAAATCTGGCGAGTGCACCCTACAAGATCACTCCTACGAACACGGACCCGACCGCAGTCGTTTCGTCGAGGACAAGAACATCCGACACACCAAGGAACTGGGACCGACCATCTCGATCTGGGGTAATCGGTGCATCGTCTGCACCCGTTGTGTTCGCTTCTGCGACGAGATCAGCGGCACCAGCGAATTATGCATCGTCGAAAGAGGTGATCGTTCGGTCGTGGACGTCTTCCCCGAGATCCCGATCGACAACCAGTTGGCCGGAAACACGGTGGATATCTGTCCGGTCGGTGCTTTGATTTCCCACGACTTCAAGTACGAGGCCCGGGTCTGGAACATGGATCGTAAGGATTCTGTTTGTGGCGGCTGCTCTCGAGGTTGCAACATCGAGGTGGAAACTCTCGATGGATTCGTCAAACGCTTGATGCCTCGTGAAAACCTCGAGGTCAACGACTGGTGGATGTGTGACGAGGGACGATACGGCTGGAGACACCTCTACGCCGATGACCGCCTCTCACAGGCGACCAGAGATGGAACTGCACTGGAAGATGATTCAGCCACCGCTGCTCTCGAGCAGCTCCTTTCCGAATCGGGACCGGTGGCGTTCCTGATCGACCCCTACCTCACCTGTGAAGAGATGCACCTGGTACAAGGACTCGCTGCATCCCGTCCAGGCTCCATCGTCGGAGGCTGGCTGCCAGATGATGGGGACGCCGCCAACTTCCCCTCAGGTTTCAAGATCAGCGCTGCCAAGTACCCCAACCGCTCCGGTGCCGAACACATCTTCGGCGCTCAGGTGTTCGGCGACGATGCCAAGGAATTGCAAAAGTCCCTGCTCAGCAGTGACTTCCCCACGGTCGTTGCCTTCTGTGGCGGCCATCTGTCGACTGGACCGGGCGAGTCCTGGGCCAAGGCTCTTTCCAGTACCCCCACCAGCATCATTTTCTCAGTGAAGACGGGTCCGTGGCTCGAGGGAGCCTCACTGGTACTCCCCGCCACCGCGCCGATCGAGAAGGATGGCACCTGGATCAATGAAGACGGTCGCCTCCAGCGAACTCGGTCATGTTGGAACCCCGGAACTGAGCCTTTCTCGGTAGAACTGGTCAGACTGCAAACGCTACAGAACGCACTCGACATCCGAGGAAGAAGCCTGTCTGCCGCCGGTATCTTCCGAGAACTCGCCGCTGCCAATGATTCCTTTGCCGGCCACAACCATAGCGACCTCGGCTCCCCAGGCTTGCTCCTGGCGGAACGTCCTGCCGGAATCGCCATGGATGGAGGTTCGGAGTGACCGACCCGTTCTATCCGATCCTGATCGCAATCCTCAAGGCTCTGATTATCTTCGCTGTGCTGCTGCAGATCGTTCCTCTGCTGGTGTACTTCGAGCGGAGAATCAGTGCATGGATCCAAGACCGGATCGGACCCAACAGGGTGGGACCGGTCGGACTTCTTCAGCCGCTAGCAGATGTCATCAAACTCGCCTTCAAGGAAGACCTCACTCCACAGGGAGCGGATAAGTGGATCTATCGGTTGGCGCCTGTACTGGTTTACGCACCAGCAGTGCTCGCCTTCACGGTGATCCCGGTAGGCATCGATCTGCAAGTAGCGACCTTCGATATTGGAGTGATCTTCCTCTTCACCATCAGCGGCTTCTCTGTCTATGGCCTCGCTTTCGGAGGTTGGGCATCCAACAACAAGTACTCGCTGCTGGGAGGCCTTCGTGCCTCCGCCCAGATGATCAGTTACGAGGTCGCGATGGGGCTCTCCATCATCGCCATCTTGATGACAGCCGATACGGTCGACCTCAATGAGATCGTCCGCCAACAATGGGGAGCGGGCACGCTTGGATTGCTGGAGTGGAATCTGTTCCAGCAACCGATCGCTGCAGTAGTGTTCATGATCGCAGCCTTTGCCGAGACCAATCGGCTACCCTTCGACCTGGCCGAATGCGAAGCGGAACTGATCGGTGGATTCCACACCGAATACACCGGGCTCAAGTTCGCCACTTTCTTCATGGGTGAGTACGTGGCGATGATCACCATGTCAGGACTGATGATCACGTTGTTCCTCGGGGGCTGGAGTGTGCCGTGGATCGAAATCCCCACCGAGCCATCGGTCGTAGACGTGGCACTCAGCGTCGGTTTCTTCACAGTCAAATTGTTCGCGCTCTTGTTCTTCTACATCTGGACCCGCTGGACGCTTCCGCGATTCCGCTACGATCAGTTGATGAGAATCGGCTGGAAGGTCTTCATACCCGTGTCTCTTGCGAACATTGGCCTCACCGCCATCGCCGGCGTGCTCGGTTGGAAATGGCTGATCCCTCTGCCTTAACGGGGGTAACTAGAACGGAGTTCTCATGGCAAACCACTCGGATGCCAGCGAGGATAAAAAGGAACGTAAGACTGCGACCACCGAACCACGGGAGAAGGCGACCTTCGCCGTGCCTGTGGCCAAGGGGTTGATCAATACGCTCAAGCACATCCTTCGAAATGAACCGAACACGATTCATTATCCCGATGAGAAGAGGACTCCATACCCTGGTTACCGTGGAGAGCATCGTCTCAAGAGAGACGAGTTGGGTCGTGAGAAGTGCGTGGCTTGCTTCCTGTGCTCGACGGTGTGTCCGGCATACTGCATTGAAATCATCGCCGAAGAAGCACCCTGGGATGATCGAGAAAAGCGCCCCAGACTCTTCAATATCGACATGATGCGTTGCATCTACTGCGGTATGTGCGAGGAAGTCTGCCCCTGTGACGCCATCGAATTGACTCCTGTTTTCAACATTCCTTCTCGAACTCGTGCAGAAAAGATCTACGACAAGGACAAACTCCTTTCCCTGTGATTCTTCGGAATTTTGGGGATCGAGTGAGGGGACCATCGGATGAGCCCTGGTATTGAACAACTGTTTTTCGGAATCGCAGCCGTAGTGGCGACGGTGAGCTCCTTGCTCGTGGTCACCCGGCGCAATCCGATTTACTCGGCGGTGTTTCTCATCGTCATGTTCGCAGCAGTTTCGGTGATCTTCATGTTGCTAGACGCCACCTTTCTGGGGTTCATGCAACTGCTGGTCTATGCGGGGGCAATCATGGTCCTCTACCTCTTCGTCATCATGTTGATCAATCCGAGAGAAGGTGACCTCCCCGAAGATAGCGGGATCACCGAAAAGGCCTTTGCTGCGGGAGTCGCATTGCTGATCTTCTCGCTGTTGAGTTTCGCCATCTCTCACTCCAATGAGGTGGAACGGCTCTCCTCGCTGGGACCGATTCCTCTGATTCCAGAAGTCAGTGCTTCCCACGGAACCATTCGGGCTTTTGGACTGGAGTTGTTTCAGAAGCACCTACTGGTCTTCGAACTGACATCTGTACTGGTACTGGTGGGAATCATCGGAGCCGTCCACCTGGCCTCTCGCGGCCGAAAGGGTGGCTCCACGGCCCCCTCAGAAGTCCAGGACGGAAAGGTGAATTCAGATGTTTAGCCTCCCTGCGCTGCTCTACCTCAGTGCTTTTCTCTTTTCTGTGGGCACCTATGGAGTGCTGGCGAGGCGCAACATTCTGGTGGTCCTGATGTCACTCGAACTGATGCTCAATGCCGTCAACATCGCACTGGTCTCCTTCGGTCGGGTACATGCTCTGACTGCATTCGGCGGTGAGCATGGTGGCCAGATCTTCACCTTGATGGTGCTGGCTGTAGCCGCAGCTGAAGCCGCCATTGGCCTC
Source organism: Planctomycetes bacterium UBA1146 (assembly GCA_963694575.1). Taxonomy (GTDB): domain Bacteria; phylum Planctomycetota; class UBA8108; order UBA1146; family UBA1146; genus QNYK01. The sequence continues at coordinate 4,534 of CAVOEM010000094.1, forward strand.
TCCTTGCTACTGGTGATCTGGCGGCGCTGGAATACGATTGATCTTCGCCAACTTTGCCGGTTGAACGGCTAGGGGGACCACTTGGACATCAATCTCCTCTGGATACCTTTGCTGCCGTTCCTGGGCTTCCTGATCAACGGGATTTTGGGAAACAGAATCGGCAACAAGTCTGTCAATGCCATCGCTTGCGGCCTACCGATCCTCTCTTTCGCCATCTCCTACGCTGCATGGAGTCGACTCCTCTACGAAGGTACGGAGTTGCACTGGAATGGCTTCCCCTGGATCTGGCTCGAGGGACTGGTCGAAATCCCCTTCGCACTTCACTTCGACGGCATTGCCGCCGTGATGTGCATGGTGATCACCGGAGTCGGATCACTGATCCACCTCTACTCGATTGGCTACATGAAGGGCGATCCCGGGTACCACCGCTATTTCGCTTACCTCAATCTGTTCACCACATTCATGCTGATCCTGGTCCTCGGCGACAACCTGTTGCTGATGTTCATCGGCTGGGAAGGTGTCGGACTCTGCTCGTACCTGTTGATCGGATTCTGGTACGAAGAGGACGCCAACTGCGTGGCAGGCAAGAAGGCCTTCATCATGAACCGGGTGGGAGACTTTGCATTCCTGCTGGGAATCTTCCTGTGCCTCGCTCACTTCGGTTCTCTCGACATGTCGACTCTCACCGATGCTACAGCGATCTCCGCCCTATCTGCGGAGACACTGTCTGTTCCGCTGCTGGGTTCAGTCAGCGTGATCTCGATGATCGTCCTGCTGCTGTTCATCGGAGCCACCGGCAAGAGTGCGCAGATTCCACTCTACGTGTGGCTCCCCGATGCAATGGCGGGGCCGACCCCGGTTTCCGCACTGATCCACGCTGCCACCATGGTGACCTCGGGAGTGTATCTCTGTTGCCGGCTGATGCCTCTGTTCGAGGCTGCCCCGGCGATCCTCGCCATCATCGCGGGGATCGGCGCGTGTACCGCACTACTAGCAGCGCTGATCGCATTTGGTCAAAATGACATCAAGAAGGTGCTGGCCTACTCGACGGTCAGCCAACTGGGCTACATGTTCTTCGCCATCGGCGTCGGAGCTTTTTCCGCAGCATTCTTCCATGTCGTCACCCACGCCTTCTTCAAGGCGCTGCTGTTCCTCGGATCCGGATCGGTGATCCATGCGATGCATCATGAGCAAGACATGCGAAAGATGGGCGGCTTAAGAAAACAGCTCCCCTTCACTCACCTGACCTTCCTCATCGGTACACTGGCGATCGCCGGAGTCCCCCCCTTGGCGGGGTTCTTCTCCAAGGACGAGATTCTCTTTGCCGGTTATCAACAGGGATTCCTCATGGGGGTCGATTCGGCCGCTCTTTTCTGGGGAATCTCCTTCCTGACCGCCGGAATGACTGCGTTCTACATGATTCGCTGCGTGGCGTTGACCTTCTGGGGCGAGAGTCGAGTCGACTCCAGCCTCGAGGGCAAGGTTCATGAACCAGGGGGCTGGATCGGCTTCGCCCTGTTCATGCTCGCGGTCGCCAGCATCCTCGGAGGATTCCTCAACGTTCCCGAGTTCCTTGGCGGCCACGCGACTCTGGGCCACTTCACCGGATTGCACAGTTCAGCCGCCTCCCACAGTGCTGCCGCCAACTTCTCGCCAGAAGTCCTTCACGCAGCGGAGTGGAAGAGCATGTTCTTGAGTCTGGCGGTGGCGGGTTCAGGATTGCTACTGGCCTACTACGGCTACGGCAAAGGGCACGCCCTGCGCAAGAGATTCACCGACAGCACTGCTGGCCGATGGCTCGGTCGACTTTCCGAACGGAAATTCTATGTCGACGAGTTCTACGCAACGGTCTTTGTCCGTCCATTTGAAACGATCAGCCACCTGCTCTTCATCCTGATCGATCGAATCCTGATCGACGGGATCCTGGTCAGTGGCTCAGCACTGCTCACGCGAGGCCTTGGAAACTGGTTCCGCAAGATGCAAACCGGATTCATTCCTGGATACCTGCTGACCTTTGGCTGTGGAGTACTACTACTGGTCTACATGATGCTGAGTCTCATCCAGCAAGGAGGAGCACAGTGATTCCCGAACTGCCATCCTTCAACCTTCCAGTTCTCACACTGGTGACCTTGACCCCGGCGATTGGAGCCTTGCTCCTGTCCATGGTAGATCGCAATAACAAGGCATTGTTGCGACAAGCTTCGCTGATGATCAGTTTCCTGACTCTGCTCTTTTCGCTGTTGATGGTGGGCAACTTCGACAACTCGGTCGGCACCATGCAACTGGAGGAGAGTCATACCTGGATCGAGTCGCTGGGAATCAGTTACCACCTGGGAGTGGACGGAATCTCCATCCTGTTGGTTCTGCTGACCTGCTTCACGATGCCACTGGTATTCCTGAGCACCTGGACCGCCATCGATGATCGGGTCAAGGAGTTCCACATCGCCTTGCTGCTGTTGCAAACCGGCATGGTCGGGGCATTTGTCTCACTCGATCTGATCCTGTTCTACCTCTTCTACGAGGCGATGTTGATCCCCATGTATCTCATCATCGGTGTCTGGGGAGGGCGAGAACGGGTCTACGCGGCACTCAAGTTCTTCATCTACACCATGGTCGGCAGCTTGATGATGTTCCTGGCAATTCTCTACCTCTACAATCACGCCGGAACCTTTGATCTCCCGCTATTGCTCGAGCGTTTGCGCACCACTCATCTGCTCGATTCAAATCAACAGTTCTGGTTGTTCAGCGCCTTCACACTGTCCTTTGCCATCAAGGTGCCGCTCTTTCCCTTGCACACCTGGCTCCCTGACGCCCACGTTCAGGCCCCCACAGCGGGTTCAGTGGTGCTGGCTGGAGTGCTACTCAAGATGGGTACCTACGGCTTGCTGCGCTTCTCGATCCCCCTGTTCCGCGATGCGGCAATCAACCTGACACCGCTGATGTGCTGGTTGTCGGTGATCGGAATCATCTTCGGCGCATGTATGGCCTTGGTACAAAATGACATCAAGAAACTGATCGCCTATTCCTCGGTAAGTCACCTCGGCTTCGTGGTCCTGGCTTGTTTCATGCCCAATTTAGAATCGATTACCGGTGCGATCCTGCAGATGGTCAATCACGGATTGTCCACCGGGATGCTGTTCTTGATGATCGGAATCATCTATGAACGACGTCATACCCGCGAACTGGCCGATTACGGCGGGCTCGCAAAAGTGATCCCACTCTTCACCGTCTTCTTCCTGATTGCAGTTCTCTCGAGCATCGGTTTACCGGGGCTCAATGGCTTCATCGGAGAGTTCCTGATCCTGTTCGGGGTATTCAAGGTGTTCCCACTGTGGGGCGTGCTCGCTTCCACCGGAGTGGTCCTCGGAGCCCTGTACATGCTCAACATGGTCAAGAAGTTCTTGTTCGGACCTCTGGTCCATCCCGAGAATCGAAGCGTGGCGGACCTGTCACCTCGCGAGATCCTCTACCTGCTTCCCTTCGTCATGATGATGGTCTGGATCGGGCTCTACCCGGCACCTTTGATCAACATGGTGGAGCCTACCCTGTCCCTGTACGTCGAGATGCTGAAGAATTAGGAGCCCCTGATGGAACTCACCATCTCCGGAGCCGAGATCCTCGCGATACTGCCCGCAGCAATCCTGGTCGTCACAGGCCTGGTGCAGTTATTCGCGGATCTGGGCCGATCCGCAGACGACAAACACTCGGAAAAAACTCACCTGGCGATGATCGGTGTCACCGGGTTCTTGCTCGCCTTCGCAGCTCTCTTTGTCCAGGGCAGCGGAGCCTCGGCTGGAGAACTGTACGCAGGAGCGATGACCGATGATCTGTTTGGCCGGATGGGTGCAGGAGTGGTCATCATGACCGGTCTCTTCAGCACTTTGATGGCGGGTAGTTATCTCGCCAGCAGAGGCAGTAACAGTGCCGAGTTCACCGCCCTGATCAGTTTCGGTGCGGGAGCGATGACGCTGCTCTGTCAGGCGACCAACCTGATCTCGATCTTTGTCGCCATCGAAACCCTGTCGCTGGCTGTCTATGTCATGGCGGGATACTTCAAGGATGAACGACCCGCCAGCGAGGGGGCCTTCAAGTACTTTGTTCTGGGTGCGTTCTCGAGTGGGTTCCTGCTGCTGGGGATGGCTTTCATTTACGGTGCCACGGGTGGCTCTCTGTCTCTGGCAGACATCGCGGCTTCCAATGGCCAACAAGACACTCTGTTCAGCGTCGGAACCCTGCTGGTGCTGATCGGCTTCGCCTTCAAGGTCGGTGCGGTGCCCTTTCACTCCTGGCTACCCGATGTCTACCAGGGGGCTCCTGTGGTGGCGGTCGGTTGGATGGCAGTAGCGGTCAAAGCCTCCAGTCTCTTCTGCCTCTGTCGTTTTCTCCTCTTCACCGGAGGAGGCCATGATCTGGCCCAGCTACTGGCCGCGATCTCGGTGGTCACGATGCTGCTGGGGAATCTCGCAGCCCTCAATCAACAGAGTTTGAAACGGATGATGGCTTACTCAGGAATCGCACACACAGGCTACCTGTTGATCCCGCTGGTGATCGCACTGTCGGGAGATGGGCCATCTGCCGCTGCCAGCATCCCCTTTTACATGTTTGCTTACGCCGCCACTACCCTGGCAGCATTCGGTGTAGTCGCAGCGATCAGCGTCGGATCTGATCGAGATCAAATCCACGATCTCGATGGCCTCTCCAGGAACCGTCCATTGCTGGCGCTGGGTTTCACAGTGGCCCTGATCTCATTGGCAGGGATCCCGCTCACGGCAGGATTCATCGGCAAGTTGTTAATTCTCAGTGATGCGATTCAACACGGATTCCTTCTACTCGCTCTGGTCGGAATCATCTCATCGCTGATCAGTGTCTACTTTTATCTGCGTCCGGTGGTTTCCATGTGGTTTCGGGAGCCGAAATCCTCCTTTGAACTGGTCTCCGCCTCCTGGGGCATCACCTTCACGGTCGCGGTCTGTGGAATCGCCACCATCTGCTTCGGGCTCTTTCCCAACTGGCTGATCGACCTGTCAAAACGCTCGGTCGAGGCGATTTCCGGCTGATCACCTGTTGACTGGTATCGGCTCTGACCGCCGCTAGAATGACCGACGGTGCGGGTCCTCTGCGAGTGCCGGGATCCGCTCTGATCGGTCGGTCCAGCAGGCTCGGGGACGGGGGAATCATGCGTTCAGGATTTATACTACTCATCATCGTGCTGGTTAGCTGGTGGGGATACAGCAACTGGGTCAGCGTCGACCCTGGGTCCCAGAGCACGCCGATCCAGGCCGACGGAATCGACACCGATCCTCCCACTGTGGTCGGTGGTGACAGCACCACAGCCGATGTGGGGAATCGCGGTAACCCCGCAACCACTGCGGATGATGGGTACAACGGAATTCACGCCCAACAGATTCAACAGCTCCGTGGGCAACTCGATGCCGATCCCGATGAGGGTACCCGGGTCCGCCTGGCCAGAACTCTGCTGGCGTCAGAACACCCCCGATTTGTCGGGGAAGCGTTTGGCATCTTGAAGAGAATTGAAAAATCAGGCGGAGAACTTTCTGCCACTGCCCGAGCGATTCTTCTTCGACAAATCACCGGTGCCGACCAGATTCACCTCGCACAACAAATCGTCGCTGAAGGATCACTGGTTCCCGGCTACGGAAAAGCTTGCTTGGTGATGGCAGATTCGCTCGGCTTCGAGACCGATTCCACAGCAGTGAAGAGCTGGACCTATCTTTCAGATGCCTACAACAGTTCCGATGAAATCGAGTGGCGCGCTCCCATTCGTCA
>CAVOEM010000095.1:0-10224 GCA_963694575.1 Planctomycetes bacterium UBA1146
CCCACCCCCAGCGGTCAGGTCCGACTGGAGGCCAAACAAGAGCCTCCCTGGATCGGCACCATCGATCGCTCCAGTTGTCAGAGATATCGTGAACGGTTCGACAGGTACCAGCGTGCCCTGCACTCCTGGCTGACTCGCCGCGGGGGATCCCATCTTCCGCTCGATGCCTCGCAGCAAGGAGAGGCGCTCTTACGACCACTACTGCACCGCAGTGGCCCCCTCGAAGTGGTCTCCGGATGATCTTCGAAGTCGTACATCCTGGCTGGCTACTGCTGACGCCGTTGTTCCTTCTGATGTGGTGGCTCCAACGCACTCGCTGGATGGCGGGAACCACCACGTTGGTCGTCCCCAGTACCTTGCTATGGCACCGAGCGGTGCCTCAGCAGAGTCGCGGTGTGCCGATCCGAACGTTGCTGTTGGCACTGGCGCTGCTGTTCACTGCAGCGGGACCACGCTTGCTGATGCCTGACCCGACGGTGATCGGCGCACGCCGAACTCTCGACCAGGCGATCGTCATCGATGTCCGGATCGAGTCACAATCTCGCTGTGAACTACGCATCGGAGATGGTCCAACAGAAACCCTCATCCTCGATGATGGCGAGGCTACGGTGAAGATCGACGCCCCTCCCCCCGGCACTCCCATCGTGGTTTCCTGGGAGCATCACTCGGCGAGTTGCGAGGTTCCTCCGGTGCGGCGACCGATCTCCATCCAGGATGGTTCACAACTGGAAACGGTCGCGGCAGTCCTCTCGGTGCTGGAACAGACCGGATCCGTCATCCTCGACGAGACCGACCCCGATCTGCTCATCGTCAGGGGAATGGCGACCTCCAGTTCTCGCCCCTTCATCTCGTTTCCAGCGGCGCCGACGGATCTGTTCCTGCCCCGGGTGGTTCCAGCCTCCCCGGCTCCAGCGCTACTCGAGGGGCTGCATCCTCGATACTGGACCATCCTGCACGGTCAGGTGGCCAGCGGGATTCCGCTGCTGATCGATCAGCAGGGCCACGGACTGATCGGTCGCTCCGATGATGGGTTCCACTGGGGATTCCTGCCCGATGATGGAGACCTGGGGCGTCGCTCCGACTGGCCGGTGCTGTTGGGTCGAATGATCGAGGAACTGGTGCCCACTGCGACTCGCAAGCCACCATCATTGCCAGCGATGGCGAGCGCGCAACTACCGCTGATCCTGGCACTGCTGCTGGCGCTGTGCGGATCGCTATGGCTCGGCCGCAGTGGTCTTCTGGCGACTTTGCTGATCTGCGTCGCCATCGCAGTCGGACAGCTGCCCACTTCGGCGCGCCCATTGATCGGTGACGAGACCCTCGAGCAGATCAGTGCGACCACCGATGCCGGGCGATCACTGCAGTTGCTCGACAGTGCCTCACCGGCGTCCCCCGATCTGATCCAGCGAGTTCAACAACGAGGGGTCGGTCTCACCCTGGTCGCCGATCCGAGCCGACTCAGCGATTCTCAGATCACCCGCGTCCGACCGGGTCAGCGATACTCCATCGAGGGCTGGAAATCGGCAATGGCGCTCTCGCCGCAAGGCACCACGACCCGCATCGAGTGGCCATGGATCGCCGAGCAGACTGGAGTCTGGCTACTGAAACGTGAAGCCCAGCAGTCGCTCGGTGATGAGAGCGATCGGATGGTGGTGATCGTTGAGTCATCGATCCCTGCAGCACTCTGGAGCGATCCCGAGGCCATCGCTGCAAAGTTGCTACCGCAGCCGGAGTTCTCGCTGGTCGGGGGTATCGGCCACTTCCCACAGCCGGCGGCGGGATCCGTCATCGTCTGGAATGGAAGCTCCATCGGGGCAGAGCAGTTCGAAGCGCTGGAATCCTGGATCGAGCAGGGGGGCACCTTTCTGGCCCTTCCCGCCGATCGCTTCTGTGACGATGAACCGACCCGCGTGGGTCTCGAGCGTATCCTCGCCACCGCGATCCCTGCGGCACCCGATCCGCCTCTGGAGGATCTCGGAGTGTTGTTGCTCGATCTCTCCGGCAGTCTCTCGGGAGCATCCTCCACGATACTACTCGAGGGGACGATGGCGCTTCTCGATGGCTCCCCGCGAAACAGTCGCTGGGGCATCGCAGGCTTCCGCGATCGACTCGACTGGATCATCGAACCGGGGACTCCGATCGATTCCTCGTGGCTCGAGCGGATCCCCCCTCAGATCACATCGGGAGGTGGAACCGATCTTGGTCAAGCATTGCGACAGTGCCGGGATGCGATGGTCGACCATCCAGGAGGTCGATCGCTGGTGGTGATCACCGACGGGCGCACGACACCAGACGACTGGATCGCCATCGGCGACTCGTTGATGAAGGCCGCCATCGAACTCGACATCGTACTGGTTGGAGATTCGATCGAACGATCTGCGGTGGAACAGCTCTGTCGTCATTCCGGGGGGCAACTCCATCACGCTCGAAGTTCCAATCATGCCGCTGCTCTGCTGCAAGATGCAGTGCAATCGACAGAACAAGGCTGGCAACCGGTGGACTCACCAGTACTGGTGTCCGCTGTCGATCGCTTCATCGAAGCGGGCCCGAGGCTTCCACCAGAACCGAGCCGGAGAGTCGCCATCGACGCACCATCGCGTCACCCCGATGGAAAGTGGCTGTGGGTCGATGGCAGTGGTGCGCCGATCCTGGCGATTCGCCCCATCGAGAAGGGGATCAGTGCGACCTGGTATTCCGGCCTCGACCGATTCAGTTTGCCCGGATCAGTCGACCAAACTCATGCCCATCTGTCGCAGTTGTTGGCAGCGGCTGCAGAGCAACGCCAGCCACGGCACCGAAGAGGATTCGTCACCCGATCTGCCAGCGGAATGCCACAACTGTGGTGGTCTCGACTGGAGGGTGATCCTCTCTCGGGGGAGGTCGCTGGCGGTCTCGTGGGGAGCGAGGAGACGCGGCTCCAAGGTCTGGCCATTCCCGGAGAGATCGGGTTCGTGGCGCCGCTCCCATCGATCGCCGGGACTACCCCACCGTCGCCGATCTGGTGGAGACAGGGTCCTCACATCGATGCGGCATCGATTCCTGCTGGTGGAACTGCTCGGCGCTGGCGCTCAGTACTGGGCGATCGAACGCTCGCCCCAGCCAGTCTCGGGGCGCCAGTCGGGTGGCTACTGGTACTGGCTGCAGCGTCGTTGCTCAGCAGCCGAGTGCGTCAGGAGTGGGATCGTCTCCTGCAATGGGATACGGCTGCGGAAGCGGCCCGGAACCGTTGAACAGTGTTTGCAGTATCGCCACAGCATCGGAGATATCGATGCTTCCATCATCATTGGCATCTCCTGCGTCCTCACAACTGAGCTGGGAGGTGTTCCCGAAGAGCAGATCGAGCAGCAGGATCGGATCGCTGATGTCGAGGGCGGAGTCACGATTGACATCCCCACGGATGAACATCTGTGGACCAGAAGGGGGCGGGACGATGGCCGAGCCGGGTCCGCCAGGACTGCCGAGATCGCCCGATCCATAAGGGGTGGTGGCGCTGATCCAGACGGCTGGATCATTGGGATCGGGCGCCAGCAGGTCGAGAAGTTCCGCAGAGAATCCGGCCAGGAAGGGCCAAGTAGCGGAAGTGTACATCACTCTCGCTCGCTCTACCGCGAGCGGATCGATCAGGACCACTTCATCGATGCTGTTGGCCAGGATCAGATTTCCTCCGTAGACGTAATCTGCGACCACTCCACCGTTGGTCACAACATCTCCATCGCGAGCCAACACGAGAAACTCCAAGGGTGCGATCAGTAGGCCTGCGGGGGCGTTGATCTGATGAAGATCGATATCGTCATCGCGAATTGTCCAGCCGTTGAGATCGACGGTGGCGCTTCCTCGGTTAAAGATTTCGAACCATTCCCCGACCGCATCACTGACCACCGAAGGATTCGGCATCACCTCCGAGATGACCAAGTTCACGGCGCCGGGATCCGGGGGGGGTGCTCCACACCCCTGGCCAGTCAGCGGCACCGCTGACACGGTCGAGCCGGTGGCACTCTCATTGCCCGAGACATCGGTCGCAGTGACCTGGTAGTGGTACTGGGTTCCGCCATCCACTGTGGTATCGATCAGGCTGCTGACAGACCCGCTGGTAGTGAGCAAGGTGAACGGTCCCAGAACAGCGGTCGATCGGTAGATGGAATAGCCCGAAAGGTCACTCTCGGTGTTGTCTGCCCAGTCGACGGCGACCTGGCACTCTCCAGCCACCGCCGAAAGGCTGGTCGGAGTCGCCGGCGGTGTCGTATCGGAGGTGGGACAGATCCAGATCTGACAGATATATTCGGGATGATCGATGTAAGGGTTTCTATTTCCCTGGTATCCAAAAACCACATCATTTCTCAACTGTTCCTCGGCACTGACCGGATCCTCGATGTGCCACTCGAGCAGGGTCGAGAGTAATCCCATGTAGGCGATACTCTGATTGGCCGATGTGTTCGACACGATCTGCGAACGATTGTCAGTCAATCGGAGATCCGGTTCGCTGCAGCCACTGATCGAGTGAGTGTCTCCCTCGTACCGCGTCTCCATGTAGAAGATCGATCGTGCCGCATCCCCTCGACGATCTTCCCACACTTGCCACGATCCGGAGTTTCCGGCACCACTACCGAGATTGGTGAAGGGTGTGCCTTCGGCGGCCCAGGAGGAACAGCCGGTCAAGCACCAGTCATAGGGACGATTCCCTCTCGCCGAGTTGTAGGAGGGGCTGGCCGCATGGAGATGGTGAGCATCCGAGTATGGGTAATTGCAGGAGTTGTCATTGGTGTAGCCATAGGATGAAGGCCAGGTGTGCTCCCGGTTCCAGCCATTGGTCGTGTTCTGTGCGGACCACGGGACCGAGGTGTTGCGATAGAAGGTGATCACATTGGCTAGATTGGCTGGATCTTCGTCGGCGGCACCGACGATGTCCCAGGTATCGGTCGCAGAACTGGTGTAGGGAAATCGCTGATGATCATCGATGATGAGGTGCAAAGCCTGGCGCAGGGATTCCCCGACCAATCCATTGGCTGGATTGTAATAGCCCGGCGGTGGGTCCGCCTGCAACGGTCCTGCCGACAGCAGGCAGAGCCACTGAAGCCAGATGCCGATGAGAATCGTAGGTGTCCGTTTCAGGACCATTATCGTCCGATCTAGGGCTCTCTGAAGTCTACCTCAGTCCCCAGAGGGGTGAGAGACTTCTCCAGAAGTGACTATCTAGTCCATACTACCACTTTACAAAGAAAGGCAGGGTCATTTACCCGACTCCGTGCTGGATAGGCGACGAAGTGGTGAAGCCTCCTGAAGACCTCGTACCGGGTAAATGCCAGTCTATTGTCAATCTACGATAACGTAACAAAAGCGAGCAGCGATCGTTTACAAAATTCCTGCGGGGTGGATAATAAAACACAACCAGTGTGTGGAGAAAGAAAGAAGGGGTGGGATGGATTTGCCGATGTCGTGGACATCTGCGCTCAGTGCAATTCTGCTCGGCGCACTGCTGCTGCTGCCTCCCCAGTTACAAGCTCAGGGGTGGGTCATCACCGGGACCGTTGCCGATGCCCTGGGGAGCCCGATTCCCCAGGCGGACCTGGATCTGTTCAACGATCTGGCCCCATCTGTAGAGATTCTGGTCAGTGGAGACACCGCCGGTCCCGACGGTACCTTTTCGATGACCATCCTCGAGGCGGTTCCTGCCGGAACCTTCTCGCTGCAGGTCGATCCCCCACCTGGATTCCTGTCGACCACCCTCTCACTCGCCCTCTCCGGAAATATGGATGTGGGAGTCATCAACCTCGGCAGTGGCTGGATCATCAGCGGAATCGTCCACGACACCAACGGCAATCCCTTGACTCCCATCGACATCGACATGAGAGGAACCAATTCCGGGTGGCTCGACTTGACCGGGGATTTCACCAATGCCGCTGGAATTTTTGAACTCACCTCGCCAGCACTGGTCGATGAATATCGAATTGTATTTTCGATGGAGACTCCCACACCGACAGTATTTCCCCTCCAGCTAGACGATGTCTTTCTGTTTGGTGACACCGACCTGGGCATAATCGTGTTGAACCCAGCCTTCACCGTGACCGGTTCTATCATCGACGATACCGGAGCTCCACTATCGGGCATCGACATGAACGCCATCGATGCGCAGGGCATTCCTGCGGATCTGTTCAATGACGATTCTGATGTCAATGGCAACTTCTCCGTGTTGTTTCCGGCAGGGACCTGGAACGCGGGGCTGCGCTCAGTCGATCCCAACGCGACCCAGGAATGGATCCCACACTCCTATCCAACGATGGTCGTGGATGGACCTCTCGATCTTGGAACGGTCCAGATGTTTCCCGGCTATCACTTCATTGGTGAGGTGCAGGACTCCATTGGTAATTGGGTTGAAGGGGCCGACCTGGATGCAGAGCACTCCGCGACGGGAATCCCCATCACCGTCAACAATGACACCACCGATATCAACGGTCGATTCGACGTATTATTGCCCATCGGCTCGCTTTTGCTCGAAATCGATCCACCCCTGCTCGGTCCAGTTCTTCAGACCGTGATCGTGCCGCTCGGTGTGGTTGCAGGTGCTCCTGTCGACCTCGGGATCATCGTGCTTCCCGACGGTGTTCTGCTCTCTGGTAGGTGCATCGACTCGACTGGCGTACCGGTCGGGCTAGTCGATGTGGAACTGTTCGATTCCGCGACAGGCATTCTGTATCCGACCATCCATGAAAATGGCGCCGCCGATGGCACCTTTTCCTTTGCCATCGACCCCGGCGTTTACGATCTGATGATCATCCCGCCAGCAGCAACAGGAGTCGCTCCCACCCTTCTAGCAGGGATCAGAGTACTCACCAGTACAGACCTTGGAGATCTGGTGATGGACCCCGGTATACAACTCTCGGGAACCGTCACTGCAGCAGGAGTGGCGCAACCCGATGTGCTGATAGAGGTTTCGGATGCAGCCAGCGGTATCATCCCTGCATGGGGAACCTTGATCACGGATCCACTCGGATACTACAACGTGTCGCTGATTCCAGGAACCTACAATGTCAACTTCACCGCGCCTTTAGCCGGCGGATACGATGACCATGTCCTGACAAATCTATCTCTCGTCAACGATTTGATCCTCGACATCGACTTCGCTAACCAGGCACCGGTGGGCGTGGCCTCCTTGCTGTGCAATCCCGCTGGAAGCGCCATCGAGTTGACCTGGATCAATACAGAACCGGATTACGATACGATCACAGTCTTGAGGGAAGGGCTCATCCTCGGCCAGATCGCCGGCACAGAAAACCAGTTCCTGGACTTGTCCCCACTGGTCGGAATCCCGGCCCTGTATGAGATCATGGCCACACGCAATGGATTGAACTCCCCGAGCAGTCCTTGCAGCGTCACCGCACCGATAGTATTCGTCCGCTGTGATGCGAGCCCGGATGGCCTGGTCAGCATCGCAGATGCAGTGGCGATCCTCAACCACATGTTTACCCAGGGATCTCTGTCCTGTCTGGATGCCGCCGATTGCAACGACTCGGGAGAGATCAACATTGCCGACCCGGTGGCCGTGCTGCAGTTCCTCTTCATCACCGGAACTCCACCGCCGATTCCTTACCCCACTGCCGATGTCGATCCGACGCCGGACTCACTCGGTTGTTCCTGATCCAGACCCACTGACTCTCTCTGGATTCGGCTGGCAACGCGGTTCAGATGGCAACGCGGTTCGGAGTCCAACTGGGTTCGGAGTCCCACTGGGTTCGGAGTCCCACTGGGTTCGGAGTCCCACTGGGTTCGGAGTCCCACTGGGTTCGGATGGCAAATGGGTTCGGAGTCCAACGCGGTTCTGGTTCCACCTCCCACGTTCCGGGACGCGAACCTCGAACCTCATAATCCCTGGCGGACCTTTTCTCGATGAACTGCCTGGAGGATTCCCTCCCAGCTCTTGTCCGCCAGTTTCCTGCCGTTGAGGTAGAGCACAGGAGTGCGATCGATGCCGAGGCGTTGGCCCTCATCCAGGTCGTCCGTGATCATCATGACCAGAACAGGAGAGAGTCGATCCCTCTCGAATCGCTCGAGATCGAGACCGATCTCTTTTGCCAGCGAGGTGATGGTGGCGGCGGAGAGCGAGTCCTGAAGTTTGAACAGGCCAGAACCCATCTCCCAGTATTTCCCCTGAAGGCGAGCCGCTTCCGCAGCCAGTGCTGCATTCATCGACATCGGGTGAATCGATCCAAGAGGTTGATTTCGCACCACCACTTGCACCTGATCCGTGTGAATCTCCTGCACCTTCTCGAGGAATTCCCAGAGATCCTTGCAGCGCTCACACTGAAAATCGACGAACTCGATGAACTGGATCGGCGCATCGCTGGGCCCTCTGGTCGCTCGGCCTTCGATTTCGATGATGTGGACCGGCGGACTCGGCTTCTTCAAGTAAATCACCACGTCTGCGGCGGCCCTCATCCTCTCGGCAAAACGGGCTTCCAGCACGATCCGTCTCTCCGTTAGCAGATGAGCACGAATCGATTCCCTGATCTGGTCCAGATCACCGACGATTCGAGCACGGTTCATGTTGAAGAAGGACTCGACTTCCGAGTCTTTCACCGGCTCCAGCTTGGAATACACTTCCTGTTGGAGGAGTTGTCCCGCATCGATCCCTTGCTTCTTGCATTCCGCCTTGAGCAGCCTGTCATTGATCCGTCGATTCAACTCACCGATCTCGATTTCATACTTCTTCCAATCGTACTCGTGTTCAAGATCCTCCAGCCCTTCCTCGATATCAAGAATTTTGAGCGGTTCTTCACCCACCATCACCACCACATCATCCAATCCCAGATCGAGAGTCCTCTTTCGGAGTGGCTCCAGTTGATACTCGATCGGGATTCTCTGGCTGATCTCCTCCAGCAACGTTCGACCTATCCGGGCCGCTTGCTTGCGCAATACTGCGGCTTTCACTTCCTCGCGCACCTGTTCGAGGTCTGAACCGTAAAGATCCGGAGCAGAACGCAGTTCCTCCAGCAGTTGTTGCTCGGTCGGTGGAGACATCGATTGCATGATCGCGATCTCGATGAACTTTTCTCGATTCAATCCGAGGCTGCGGGCTTCCTGGCGAAACAGTCGGTCCTGAGTGGCGATCTGAACCAGGTCAATTCTCGCGGCGATCCGCTCGACCATCAGCGATTCTAATTTTCCACCGACCCACTGGCCCAGTTGCAACTGCGGAATCTGTTCATTTCCGATCGCTGCCACGATCCCCTCTGGGGTGATCTGTGGGCAATCCTGGTCGACCGTGATCGTGATGGGATCCTCCAACACAATTCTCTCTGGCTGCGAGAGCATCAATTCCAGGGTCAGTAGCGCAGAGATCACCAGCATCAGTTTCCTTTCTTGTGGTCGCGAAGTCTGGGAATGATCCAGCCACTGACCGGCTCGAATCTGTTTTCTGCCAGATTGACCCTGAGGACATAAGACCCCAGTGCACCGACGTGCCGAGAAGGGCTGAACGAGAGTGGAGGGGTCAGTCCGGTCCGTAACTGCTGGATTTTCTCCAACTTCTGGATGAAGAGCTCTCTACTGAGTCTTCTTCCACAGGTCTCCACAGCTTCCTGGACCAGTTTCACGGCGGAGAGCGCAGCACTCTGAACCGCAGGACTCTCGATCTTGAATCCGGTGTCCTTGGCAAGGTAGAGCAACCAGGTCAAATCCGATTTCCGACGATCGCGTTCCAGCACACTCGGAAATGAGATGTAGGTGCGCCCCCCCATCGACACCGGCAAGGAAAAGGCATCTGGCCCGAGCACGCTTCCAAGGGTGTAGATTTTCTTGGTCGAGTCGAGCACCTCTAGCCGCAAGGATAAGCGTGTTGTTTGCACACCTGAAGCGAGCACCACCACCGCTTCAGCGCCAGAATCCTCCAACGCCTGGGCGAGCAGGATCGGATCAAAGTGCCCCTCTGCCGGGACCAGTTCCAGCACCGGTTCAGTTCCGAAGATGGCGAGTTGCTCCAGTACCCCACTGCGAGCACCGTCGAAGACGGGGTCAGACGCAACCACCAGCGCCACCGGAGGTATGCGATCAGGAGTCTCGGTGCAGATGAACTCGACCAACGATCTGGACTGGTGGTAGTAACTGGGGAACAGATAATAAGTCCATGGAAAGGGTGGATCCTGCGGACTTGGAGTGGTGGTGATGGGACCGATCATCAGCAGTTTTTTTCGCGCGAGGATTTCATCGATCCCCTCCACCTTTGTCGGTAGG
>CAVOEM010000096.1:0-10215 GCA_963694575.1 Planctomycetes bacterium UBA1146
CTCTCGCAAGAGACTTTCGAAAACCTCGAGTGCGCCATGATCCAGTTCCTTTCGCTGGTAACTGAAGCCGGTCGCCAGCAAGCATTCCCCCAGATCAGTCCCGGACCCGAGGGTCAACCGCTCGATTTTTCCGCTGGGGTCGATGGACCAGGCACCTCCATCGCGTAGCGCATACCAGGTAGTTCCCAGCACCGGAGCGTGAGTGACTGCTGCGGAGGGGCCGAGATCATCGACCAGAGCGGCAGACACGCTGAACAGCGGGTGTCGATGAGAATAATTGGTGGTTCCGTCCAACGGGTCGACGATCCAACACCGACCCGTGCTGGGAAGAGAACCCCCTGCTTCCTCCGACAGGATGGCATCATCGGGATGAAGCTGTTGGATCCGCGAGAGGATCAGGTTCTCTGAACAGTAATCGGCGTCGGTCACCAGATCTCGAAATCCCTTTTTCTCGATCGACCGTGGCCGAGCCAGTCGCTCGAGGAGCAGGGCACCCGCCTCCCCCAGCAATTCGATGATGGGTTCGAGTTGACCGCCACCTTCAATATCAAGGGGCACTGGTGCCCCGACCCCATCTTTCGAGGTGATTTCCAACAGCAATCTCGAGCATCTTTTTGACCAGATCTGGGCCACTGATTCCGCTCAGTTCTGCGGCCATCGGAAGAATGCTGCGATCGGTACAACCAGGAACCGTATTGGTCTCCAGGTACACCGGCCCATCTTCCGTCAGGATCAAATCGGTCCGACTGGTGGTTCCGAGGTCCAGTTCGAGATGCATCTGGCGGATCTCCTGCGCAATTTGCCGCCACTGCTCTGGACTGAGATTGGCATGCACCTCTTTCGCTTTCCCTGGCGAATACTTGGCATCGTAATCGAAGATTTCCTGGTCATCGTTGAGCAGAATTTCGATCGGCTGAAGTGGCTGCGGGAGGGATCCGCGACTGGCCCCGAGACAGGCCACCGAAATTTCCCGGCCAACAACGCGTTTCTCGACGAGCACGATCCGGGTCTCCTGAAACAAGTGCTCGATGAATTCCTGCAACTCGTAAGGATCGTGCACCAACTTCAGTCCGATGGAGGATCCTCCCTTGGGATCCTTGACGAGGCATGGGTACCCCACCTCCGACGCCACTCCTGACAGGACATCGTCCTTTCTTCTGTTCCACACCTCCTCGTGCACCACCGCGCCGACCGCCACCGACATCCCTATTCCCCTCAGTCGCTGTCGGAAGGTGATCTTGCAAGCGGAGACTCCGCTTCCACCCACTCCTGCTCCGGTATGGGCGAGTCGGAAGATCTCCAGCAACGCTGCGAGAGTTCCATCTTCACCCGCACCGCCGTGCAGTGAGTTGAAGACCGCCTCGATTCCGGTCTCGACCTGTATCTGAAGAATCTCAGAAGGACTCGCCGCCTCGCCGATGCGTTCAAGATCATCCGGAGGACAGAGTACCCAACCATCTTCATCCCAACGTACCGGAATCGGTTTCAAGCCCGCTTCTTCGAGCCACTGGACGACGGTTCGAGCACTCTCGATGGAGATCTCTCGCTCATTCCAGTCGCCTCCATAGATCACGGGAATACGCTTGGCTGACATCGTTGACTACCTGTTCCTCTCCACTGCGAATCTGGCCAGTTGGTCAAAGGACGCCTGTACATCCGGGGTGATTTCTGGAATCTGCCGAAACAGTTGAACCGCTCCCTCTGCACGACACCGAGCTTGTTCACGGGCAAAATCGATGGCGCCGCAAGTACGACACATCTCGATCACCTGCTCAACATCCTCGTCGGAAGTTTGGTGCCGGGGCTTCCCCATCACCTCGATCAATGAGGAGCGATCGGACGGTGAAAGATCCCCACGTTCCAGTGCATGAGCAAATAGAATCGAAGGTTTCCCCTCACGGATGTCGTTTCCGATTTGCCCTCCCCGCCCCTTGCTCCGGGTCATGTCGAGGAGGTCGTCCTGAATCTGAAATGCCGGACCCAGTTGGTCTCCCACTTTCCATAGCAGATCCATCGAAGTGTCGTGGAATTTTGCCAGGATGGCGATAGCGACCATGCCCAGTGCCAGATAGCGGCCTGTTTTCCACTGCACCGCTTGCTCGTAGCGCTCTAGACTGAAATCGGGGTCGGCCCTGGCGTCGAGATCCAGCTGCTGACCGATCACTGTGCGGCGGTGAACGTCTTGCACCGCCGTCAGGAGTTTCGAGCGAATCGCATCGGGGACTGAAATCTGCCCGACCTCGAGGTAGACGGAGGAGAGCAACCAGTCCGCCGCATTGAGAGCGGTAGCAACCCCCTGGCTCTTCCACAGTGTCGGCTGGTCGCGTCGCCATTCATCTCCATCCTGGATATCGTCCTGGATCAGGAAAGAACTGTGCAACCATTCGGTCAGACAGGCGACACCTTCTGCAGCACCCTTTTCGACCCCCCAGCAGTCGCCAAACCACAGTGCCATCCGAGGTCGGAGGCGTTTTCCACCTCGGGTCGACTCCTCCACCGCCCGCTGAAGGCTCACTGGGGTGACCGAGGCCAGACGGAGTGAAATCGCTCGATCGAGTCGATCTTCCTGCTCGGCTAGCGCTACTGGAAGGGCCACTGGAGAGGGGTCGGCCTCGCAGGGAGGCTCTTCAGAAGCTTCACCAATCAAACCTAACCTGCCTTAAACACATGGGTTACGATATAGCACTGGAAAGTAGCTCCGGCGGCCAAAGCGCTCCTCAGTGGCGTCCCGAGGATGACCTGATTTAACTCTGCGGGCCCTTTCAGGAGATCCGAACCTCCCGGCTGAACCTAGGTCTCGGTCGGTGTCCTGTCAAGCATGACCCACAGGCTGAAACAGGTTCGATGTGCTGCTTTACACCCTTCCGGGGTGAGTTAGAATCGAACCTACGGATGTCATCATTTCCGTTGCATGGGATCGATGGCACCCATTTCCATGGCCCAGGTCAGATCACCACTGGCCCCAGAAAACCGGGATTATTCATGCAGCGCCGCGTGTATCCCCGAGAAGTCGGGTATTCGAAATCCCTCAGGGGATGGACCCACGGATTACTCTCCGTGCTGGTGACCCTTGTCATCTGCTCGGCGACGGCGGGCCCGCTCGAGGCACAGAGCACCAACAAGGGATTCGGCGGAGCACTGATCGAACTGGGAGATGCCATCATCTTCCCCGGGGATGATTTCGCTCTTCTTCCCATCCGGATCACCAGCGACCAGCAGATTGTCGCCTGGCAGATGGGGCTCGAATACGACGAGTTACTCCTCTCTTTCGATGCCGTCATCTTCACCGGCACCGACAGTGAAAACCTCCAGACCACCGCCATCACCAGTCCAGCCACACCGCCTTTCAACGGCTTGCAAGTGCTTTATGGCGGCAATGATGCGCTCCCTGCGGGAACCGGTGTACTGGCCGCATTCCTGCGGATGTCCATAGTCAATCCTGACCAGATTCCAGATCGAGGATCGATCTCCAGTTCTGTTGCAGCAGTGTCCACAGAATTTCATCCACTGACTCTGACTGGCCAGAATGGAAGCAACGTCATACCTTCGACGATACCGGGAACGGTCACCGCATTTGACTTCCCGCTCTTCCTGATCGAGAGCCATGTCGGAACGGCGATCGACGAGACATTAACAATACCGATCCGTGCCTGGACCGACGGCCCAGCAGCCAATTTCGCCATGGGATTAGAATATGACGAATTGATCGTCTGTGAGTTGACTATCCAGGGCAGCGATTTTGACGATATGACTCAGGGACAGTGGAATTTCGGCGAACAGATTTCTGCCAACAGCTTCAACTTTGTCCTGTCTTCCACTGCAGGACCGGTTCCGGCGCTGACCGGCGAGACCCTCGGCTACCTGGTGATCGACAGGCCTCCATCGGCCCCAGGCTCCTGGGCACTGGATCTGATCGCAGGGCAATCCTTCGTCGACAACAATCCAGTCGGCAACCTCATCGGTGGAATGAGCACCTGGTTCAACCACTTCTTGCGCGGAGACGCCAATCTGGATGCGGCGATTGACCTCGCCGATGCCGAGACGATCCTCAACGCCTCTACCATGGGTGCTCCACTGCCCTGTAGGGATGCTGCAGATGTCAATGACGATGGATTCCTCGATGTCTCGGATGTGGTCACCATTCTCCAGTTCCTGTTCTCCGGATCCCCACCTCCTCCGCCTCCATTCCCCGATCCGGGTGGAGATACCACTGTCGATTTCCTCGACTGTCTTTAGTCCAGCTCTTCTGCTGTTCGGTTGATCCCAACTGTTTAGAGATCTATCCTGCCGATCTCTTGCAGCGGCAAGGCATCCACATTGCGCCTCATTAATTGAAAAGGAGTCCCACATGACTTTTCAGCTTCCGGAATTAAATTTCCCACTGGCTGCACTGGAACCTCACATCGATGGCAAAACGATGGAGATTCACCACGGCAAGCATCACGCGGCCTATGTCGCCAATCTCAATGCAGCGCTCGAAGCTCATCCCCAGTTCCACAACTCATCCATCGAAGATCTTTGCCGTAACATCTCCGAACTGCCTGAATCGATCCGCGGTGCGGTTCGAAACAATGGTGGCGGACATTTCAACCACTCCCTCTTCTGGAACTCGATGAGTGCTGCTGGCGGAGGTGCGCCGAGCGGTAATCTCGCTGCGGCCATCGATGCCAAGTTCGGGAACTTCGAGGGGTTCTGCGAGAAATTCACGACTGCCGCCAAGACACGCTTTGGCAGCGGCTGGGCCTGGCTCTGCCGCAGTGCCGACGGAAGCGTCAACGTTTGTTCCACTGCCAACCAGGACAACCCGCTGATGGCGGGTGTGGTCGACTGCACCGGAACCCCGTTGCTGGGTCTCGATGTGTGGGAACACGCGTACTACCTCAACTACCAGAATCGACGCCCCGATTACGTCGCCGCATTCTGGAACGTGGTCGACTGGGCCGCGGTGGAAGCGAGATTCGACGCGTCCGACTCCTGATCTCTGGGGGCAGCACTGCTGGGTGAGGGCTGACAAGGGGGAACATGATGGAATGGAATCCTGAAGGATCGACGATTCTTGAGATCGTCCCTCCGACCCTCAAGAGTGGCTTGGAGGGTCTCCACAGGCGGCTCTCAAAGGTTCGCCGATTGGTCGAGGATGGCGACTTCGATGCCATCAATATTCCAGAAATCCACGACGAGGATAGCCGCAACGATCGGGGATCGAGAATCCGCGAGTGCTCTCCCCGGATGCAGCCGAGGGAACTGGGGAGGCGGATCCAGGACGAGTTGGGGCTTCCCGTCATCGTCAATCACGTGGTGGCGTTTGAACCGGTCGAACAACTACTGGAGTGGGCGCAGGAAACGATTCACGGCCACGGAATCCGAAATATCATTCTGGTAGGTGCGCCCCATGATCGCCGCAGCTGGCCCGGGCCACCGGTGGCGGTCGCCAATCAAGTACTGCAGGAGCACTTCGTCGGAGCAGATCTCCAGATCGGCAACATCTGTATCCCCGAGCGGGCAGACAGCCCCATTTCGGAGGCGGTCCGGATGGAAGAAAAGGCCCGGATGGGCGCAAATTTCTTCTCCACTCAGATCATCTTCGAGGCGCGAGAGATCTCATCTTTACAGATCGATCTCGACAGCGAAGCACCCTGCGCCCGCGAGGTACCCCTCCTGGTCAGCCTGTGCCCGGTGAAGAAGATTCGCCAACTCGATTTTCTCCGGTTTCTCGGAGTGCGGGTTCCAGACAGCCTGGAAGCGTTGCTCTCCACCGTACCCGAGGATCAATGCCTGGACCTGTCGCTGGAGATCCTTGGCGATATCCAGACCAGTCTGATCGCCCAGCAACCGAAAAATTGTCCGCCTCTCGGCTGGAACATCGCCCCGGTGGGGCCGATCCCGGTGGCCGACATCCAAGCCCTGATGCAACTCCTGCCCGGCTCGGTCCAGTCCTGACCCAACCAGTCCTGACCCGGCCAGTCCACCCCTGGAAAGGTGCGGGGCACAGTTCCTCTCCGGAATTCGCCCGAGTTCCCTTTCCAATCCGTTCTAGTAGCCTAAAATCGTGGTGCGCTCTCGGGGTCGGCTGCCTCCGAGATGGGCCTGAGTCACTTCGTTGGTCGTAGCCGCTCGGAGGTCGTTTGTTGCAACTCTCTGCCTTCCTGGCCAAGGAATCTTCCTGGCCCTGGACCATCGCTAACGCAGTCGATACTGACCTGATCTCCTTGATCACCTTTGCAGCGGTCACGGTCTTCGTCGGAGTGGTTCTACTGCTACTCTCTGAACTGCTGGGCCCCAAAAGAAGGGACCCGCAGAAGAATAGTGTTTACGAGTGCGGAGTACCGCTCCTCGATGACGCACGCGAGCCGTTCACAGTTAAATTTTATCTGGTCGCCATTTTGTTTATCTTGTTCGACATCGAGACCGTATTCCTGCTGCCCTATGCAGTGGTTTACAAGCAACTGGGGATCGTTGGACTGATCGAGATGGGTGCATTTCTTTTCGTACTCACTGGAGGCTTGATTTATCTCTGGAGGAGAGGAGCTCTCGAATGGGACTAGAAAGTTTGATTGGTGGAGAGGGATTTCTCACCACCACGGTCAACAGTATCGTCAACTGGGGACGTAAGAACGCACTGTGGCCGATGCCATTTGGAACTGCGTGCTGTGCCATCGAGATGATGGCCACCTTCTCCGGTCGTTATGACATCTCTCGCTTCGGAGCTGAGGTGGTCCGATTCAGCCCACGCCAGGCTGACCTGCTGATCGTCAGCGGCCGGATCTCACTAAAAATGATGCCGGTACTTCAAAAGATCTACCGACAGATGCCAGAACCCAAGTGGGTCATCTCGATGGGAGCCTGTGCTTCCTGCGGGGGTGTTTTCGACACGTACACCCTGATCCAGGGAGTCGACCAGTTCATCCCGGTCGATGTCTACGTGCCCGGCTGCCCCCCACGTCCAGAATCACTGCTCGACGCATTACTGGAAATTCAGAACCTCGTCGGCGAAGAGCGATTAGACAGCGGAAAGCATGGCAGCTGATATGACAGATACCCTTTCCCCTTACGACTCGCTTCCTGAGCACATGCGTGCACTGGTGACTGACCAGGTCGAGCATCAAGGGCAACTGGCGCTCCATTGCCTCAGCGCCGATCAAAGGTCGATGCTCGAGCACTTCAGGACTCAGCAAGGGTACGACTTCCTGGTCGACGTCACAGCCATCGACCATCTGGGCATGGATCAAATCGAACGCTTCGAAGTGGTTTACGTGCTTCGTAGACTGGGAGAGAACTCCCAGCAATTCAGACTTCATGTCTGGCTCAGTGAAGATTCACCAGACCTTCCCACGGTGTTCGACCTGTGGGACTCTGCGCGCTGGGGTGAACGAGAAACCCATGACATGTTTGGAATCACTTTTGAGGGCAATCCAGATCTGAGGCGCTTCTTGATGCCAGAGGATTATCCCGGCTTCCCCCTGCTCAAGGATTACCCCCTACGTGGAATTGGTGAACGCCGACAATTCCCCAGGGTGGTTCCCCGTGGTGACCAGATGGTTGAAGAAGAACCCGCTGACTACCCGACCAGTATCGGCAGAGGGATGCACACACCGGAATACACCGAGGAGGTCCGCCGTGACTCCAAACCCAAATAGTGGAACCCGGGACACCCCGGTCCCGTCCGCCGAGATACTCGAGAAGGAACTGGAGAAGGGCTGGAAGTCGCACCGGGCTGGAGTTCGTCCTTCCCAGGTGACCGAGGTCGTCGAAGATGACGGCAGTGGTCGCTTGGTGATGAACTTTGGTCCCCAGCATCCTGCGACTCATGGAACCCTCAGAAGCATCTTCACACTCGAAGGGGAAACCATCGTCAAAGCCGATGTTGAGATCGGCTACCTTCACACCGGATTCGAGAAGCTGGGCGAGAACATGACCTATCAGCAATGGGTCACCGTTTCTGATCGAATGAACTACCTCTCCGCCATCAATAATAATGTTGGATACTCGGTAGCGGTGGAACAGTTGCTTGGAATCGAAGTCCCGCCCCGCTGTGCCGCTCTTCGCGTCATCATGAGTGAATTGTCGCGCATTGCTGACCACATCCTGTGTGTCGGACTCCAGGGCATGGACCTTGGAGCCTTCAGCGTGATGCTTTGGGCCTTCGAGAAACGTGAACTGGTCTACGACATCATCGAAGCGGTTTGCGGTGCCAGACTGACCACTTCGTGGACCCGCGTGGGCGGGATCATCCGGGACGTGCCCGAATTCTTCCCCGACCTGGTCTACTCATTCCTCGATGAATTCCCACCGCTGGTCGATGAGATTCACCTGATGCTTCTCAACAACCGAATATTCGTCGATCGAGTCAAGCAGGTCGGTGTTGTCACGGAAGATCAAGCCCGGTCGTGGGGAATCACAGGACCGATCGGACGAGCCAGTGGGCTCGACCTGGACGTACGCCGCGACAGACCTTATCTCGGCTACGACAAGTACGATTTCAAGGTCCCGGTTCAGACCGAAGGCGATTCCTTCGCCCGCTACATGCAGCGAATGGAAGAGATTGAGCAATCTCTTGAGATCATTCGCCAGGCGATGGCGACCCTGCCTTCAGGGCCAGTGGTTCATGACGACTTCAAGACCAGTTTGCCGACCAAGGATGCAGTTCACAACGACATGGAATCGCTGATTCACCACTTCAAACTGGTGATGCTCGGACATGGCATCCAGCCCACCGCTGGATCTTCGATTTACAGCTCCACCGAAGCCCCCTGTGGCGAACTGGGATTCTTCATCGCATCGGACGGATCCGACACCGCCTACAGGCTCAGAATTCGTCCACCATCACTCTACAACTACGGATTCTTCCCGCGCCTCGTCGAGGGCGGAATGATTTCCGATGCCGTGGCAGTGCTTTCCAGTTTTCACATCATCGCCGGCGAACTGGACAGGTAGGATCATCTTGGCCAATACAACTTCATTCTCCTCCGAGACGATGAAGCAATACGAGTGGTTACTGACACGCTACCCCACTCGTCGGGCTGCGTTGCTCCCCACTCTGCGCCTTGCAGAGTCCGATTTTGGAGAACTGGGAGTCCCGGAGATGCGCTACGTGGCGGACCTGATGGAAATTCCACCAGCGTTCGTCTTTGGAGTCGTGACCTTCTACACCCACTACCGACGAGCGGGAACTGGCAAGTTTCACATCCAGGTGTGCAGTACCCTCTCGTGTGCCCTCAGAGGCTCCGAAGATGTGGTCTCGCGAATCACCGAACGACTCGGAATCCACCCGGGAGAGACCACTCCCTGTGGCCACTTCACCCTGTCCAAGGTCGAATGCCTCGGATCCTGCGACACGGCACCGATGCTTCAGTGTAATGACGATTACCACGAAGACCTCTCGCTTGAAGATGTCGATCAGTTGATCGAACAACTTCGGGCGGAAGCAGAAGGGGGTCAAAACGGATGACTTTCCGCAAGATATTGACCCAGCACATCGCCGAGGCTGATTGCCACACCCTCAACTTCTACCAGCGCAACGGCGGCTACAGCCAGGCGAAAAAGTCGCTCAATGAACATCAGCCAGATGACCTGATCGAACTGGTCAAGGCAGCCAATCTACGTGGCCGTGGCGGCGCAGGATTCCCAACCGGCGTGAAGTGGAGCTTTGTTCCCAAATCCTCCGACAAACCGAAGTACTTGGTGGTCAATGCGGACGAGTCGGAACCGGGCACCTTCAAAGACCGGGTCATCATGGAGAAGAACCCTCACCTGCTACTGGAAGGGATCTTGATCTGCTGCAAGGCAGTCAACATCCAAACCGCTTACATCTACATCCGTGGTGAATTCGTATTTGCGACCCAGCGATTGCAGCAAGCGATCGATGAGGCCTACGAAGCCGGGATCCTCGGCAGTGATTGCCTTGGATCGGGCCTCCACATCGATGTCACCGTTCACCGCGGAGCAGGCGCTTACATCTGTGGTGAAGAAACAGGCATGTTGACATCACTCGAGGGTGATCGAGGACAGCCCAAGTTAAAACCGCCGTTCCCCGCCATCGAGGGAGTCTTTGGTTGCCCCACCGTGGTCAACAACGTCGAGACTCTCGCCAATCTTCCCTACATCCTGGAGATTGGAGCCGAGGCGTATTGCGCCATCGGACCCGAGAAGTCCCCTGGCCCGAAACTATTCTGTGTCAGTGGACACGTCGAAAATCCAGGTACCTTCGAATTGCCG
>CAVOEM010000097.1:0-10142 GCA_963694575.1 Planctomycetes bacterium UBA1146
GTAGGGTTTGTAGGGGGCTGGACCCAGCCAGGCGTCGTAGTTGAAGTGATCGGGCACCGATTGCGGAGCGAGCTGCGGTTTTCCGGTCCAGTACATCTTCCAGGCAAATCCGGTGTCGGGACTGACACGAACTCGAAGTGGACCTCCGAGTCGTCCCGATCGGACCAGTTTCTTGATGCGGCTGGCGGGGCTGCCGAGTCCGTACAATCCCCCCTCGAATCGGAACCAGGTATTGAGGCGGAACACCGCCTCGGTCCGTTCGATCTCCTGCACCACACGGATCCCCTCATCGATGGTGCGGCTCATCGGCTTCTCGCACCAGACATCGAATCCGGCTCGTGCTGCTGCGACGCTCATCAGTGCATGCCAGTGAGGCGGAGTGCAGATATGCATCACATCGATGTCGGTACGGTCGAGCATTTGACGCCAGTCGCTGTATCCACTGCAGTTGCCGCCGGCGTGTTTCATACCATCCGCCAGGCGGTGGGCATCGACATCGCACAGCGCCAGGGTGGTCGCTGTTTTCCCCTCAAGGTTGGGACGGATGTGTGCGCCGCTCCTGCTGATACCCCCACAGCCGATGATGCCATGAGTGATGGTGTCGCTGGGCGCAATCCTGCCCGGTCCTCCGAGGACATGAGCGGGAACGATGTGAAACAGGCTCACCGCTGCGGTGGCACTGGCACCGATCTTGAACAGTTCTCGTCGAGTGATGGGTGAAGTGGGCATGGCATCCTCATCCGCGTGGGTGGGACTCAAAATTCCTCCTCGTACATCTCCTCGGAGTCTTCCAGGTCTTCCTCGTCTTCCAGGTCTTCCTCGTCCTGTTCTCGCAGCAGTCGCTGGCAATGAACTCCCAGCAACAGGGCGGTACTCCCCTCGATGGCCACACAGATGATGGTGTATCTGGCGAAGGAATTGCCATCGAGGAGCAAACTCGAGGCGCGAGCCAGCGCAGTTCCCAGGTAGCACCACGCCAACGGTTGCAGCCACGTGGCATAGATCGGGTTCCACAGCGCACGCACGGTTACGACACCGAGCATCGTCACCAGGCCTCCCAGCAATGCTCGTATCTCTCCCAGGGAAGCGGCGGAAAGCTCGCCGCTGTAGGGTTCGCTCCCCTGCCATTCGAGCATCTGGTCGAAGACCATCCTGGGTTCGATCATCACCCAGGCACCAAACCCGATGTTGCCCAGCGCGACCAGCAGGAGAAGGTGTCGGATCAAGGTCAGGCCCCTCCGTCAAACAGGAAGCGGTGCTCCATCGTATGCCTGTAAGTGTTCCCCGGTTGGAGGATCACCGATGGCCAGGCGCCGTTGTCTTGCTTGTTGATCGCATCGGGCCAGAGTTGGCTCTCGAGACAGAACGCTCCGTGTTTCTGGTATACCGCGCCCTTTTTGCCAGCGACTCCATTGAGGAAGTTGCCACTGTAGAACTGGATCCCCGGCTGGTCTGTCCAGATCTCCATCGCATTGCCAGTGGCGGGATCGCTCGCACGGGCGGCGAAGCGAAGAGCCCCGGCCTCTTTGAGACTGAATCCGTCGATGACGAAGTTGTGGTCGTAGCCACCCGGGTCGCCGTCGCCGCTGCCGGGCAGTGCTGCGATCTCGGCCCCGATCGCCTTGGCGGAGGTGAAATCGAGTGCAGAGCCACTCACAGGGGCGATTTCCCCGGTTGGAATCAGGTTCTCTCCAGCGGTATAGCGACTGCAGTGGAGTGTCAGAACCTGATCGAGCATCGATCCGGAGGAGTGACCAGCCAGATTCCAGTAGGAGTGATGAGCCAGATTGACCGGCGTGGCGCGATCGGTCTCGGCAGTCATCTCGACACGAAGCACATCGTCGTCGGTCAAGGTGTAACGCACGGTCGCGTGGACCTCACCAGGATAACCCTCGTCCCCATCGGCGCTGGTCAGAAGTAACTCGATGCCGATTCCATCTTCACTG
Organism: Planctomycetes bacterium UBA1146; assembly: GCA_963694575.1. Classification (GTDB taxonomy): domain Bacteria; phylum Planctomycetota; class UBA8108; order UBA1146; family UBA1146; genus QNYK01. The sequence continues at coordinate 1,947 of CAVOEM010000097.1, forward strand.
GCGAGGGGTCGTGCACCCCAGACTGATTTGTCAAAACCCTTCACTCCACCGTGAAGATGATGGTCGCCATTATTGGTGGCCAGGGCGTACTCGGTGCCGTCGAGGGTGAACTTGCCGGAGTCGATTCGATTGGCACACCGTCCGACGATGCAGCCGAAGTACTGAGATCGTTCGATGTATCCCTCCAGGTCATCGAATCCCAGAACGATATCGATCATCTCTCCTTCGGGTCCTGGAACCAGGCACTCGGTCACGGTCGCTCCGTAGTCGATGATTCGCACACGCATTCGACCATTGTCGAGAGTGAATCGTTGAATCTTCACACCATCGATCTGGCCCCATGGCTCCACCACGATTCCATCGGTCACTGCAGGTCCCATTCCATCTTTGGTTTCGGTGATCCAGTCTCCAGGTCCTTGACAGCTGACGGTGGTCACCACCGCGCTCAGGAGCAGGGTACGAAAAGAGTATTTCACGAGTCGTTCGAAATTCACGGATCAGTTCCTCTCTTGGGTACGAAGCATGATGTCGGATCGAGGCCTCGGGTCCAGAAGGAAGGAGAGGGATCCTCGGGGCGCCGGAGATGTGGGGAGGAGCGGGAGAAGAGCATGGGATGCCGAGGTGTCTGCGAGGGAATCGTCGCAAATTGCCGGTGGAAGCGATGACCGACCTGTTGCGAAGTGGAAGGCTCTGAATCTCCAGGAATGACCAGGAATGAACCGCTTGGAACTGGAATGACACCTGAATCGACCTCACTCTGGCCCTCAATAGTATTTGTAAATGCCTTCAGTTACATGAGTTGTGATTTCTTGGGTTGTCTGGTTTCGGGGCTTCTTCGATTTCATGACGTTTGCGACTCGAGACTCTCTGGGGGTCGGTGGAAGGCCTCAGGAGGGTCTTCATCGGAGGATGAAGCGCAAGACCTGGTTTCCGGTTCGGTTGACCGTTGGGAGGGACATCGGTACCCTCCTTGCTTGCGATTGTGAAGAGTGCCCCGAATCTATCGGGCGATGGTTGAAAGCCGTGAACCGACCGGGTGCAGCGCAGGCTCCCCGGGCAAAGGACAGGACCGAGAAGATGGCGCGTCGATGCCAGATCACTGGAGCCGGAACTCGATCCGGAAACCGCAAGGCCACCCGAGGTAAAGCCAAGTACCTCGGTGGAGTGGGTACCAAGATCACCGGACTGACCAAGCGTCGCTTCAAGGTGAACCTGCAGAACAAACGGATCTGGGTACCGGAACTGGAGCAGTTCATCCGCGTTCGTCTCAGTGTTCGGGCACTCAAGACCATCACGAAGAAGGGTGCATACCGTACCCTCATCGATGCGGGGATTCTCCAGCCGCCCAAGTAAGGGCGGCATCATCTCATCACTTCTTGTTCGATTCTTTCTCGCTCGGCATCAGTCGATCGGGATATGGAATCATCCGACCTGCACGGCTCGGCATCCCCGCCTCGACCTGGCGCAGGTGTTTCCCGAGTGCCGCGGATAACAGCGCCAGCACTTGCGGATTTTCTTTCGAAAGATCGTTCTTCTCTGCCAGATCATCGCCGAGGTGATAGAGCACCCTGGTGGGAAGCGGGTGGTGATAATAGATCATCTTCCACGGTCCCTGGCGGATCGAACTGAATGGCAAGATGCCAGGTCCTCGTGGCCCCCAGAAGTGCGGCATGTGCCAGAACAGCGGCCGATTCGGGTCGATCGCCTGGTCGTCTCCTCTCAACAGTGGCACCAGACTACTTCCTTCCAGGGTCCTCTGATGAGCGGGCGGGCACTCCACTCCTGCGACCTGCAAGAGGGTCGGGAAGTGGTCATGACTGATCACCGGAGTTGTACAGATCCGCCCGGCGTCGATGGTGCCGGGCCAGCGGATGACCAGCGGCACTCTGGTGCCCCCCTCCAGCGCTGAACCCTTGCCACTGTTGAGTGGGTGGTTGTGAGTGTGCGCTTCTCCATCGCGGGCGTGAGCCGATAGGCCACCGTTATCACTGGTGAAGATGATGATGGTGTTGTCGAGAATCTGCAGATCTTCCAGCGCTTTGCGCAGGGTGGCCAGCGCACGATCGACCGTCTCGATCATGGTGGCGTAGGCGGCTTCCTTCGGTGGCAGCTCGGAGTAGCGATGACTCCAGCGTGGATTGGCGATGATGGGAGCGTGCACTGCGTAGGGTGAGAAGTGAAGGAAGAACGGTTTCTTGCGGATGTGCGCATCGTGAATCGCCGCCACCGACTCCAGTGCGAGGGCCTCGGTCAGATAGATCTCCTTGCCGTGGTATTTTTCGAGGCCAGGAATATCCCACACCGATTGCCCGGGGTGAGCGGGATCCTTGGCGAAGTTTCTGCTCCCGCGATAGTCGGCGGGACCGCCCGCTGCGTGGCCTCCGATGTTGACATCGAAGCCGAGTTGAAGGGGGTCTTCGCCGGCGGTTCCCTTGGCTCCCAGATGCGCCTTGCCGGCATGAATCGTCTGGTAGCCCTTTTGTTGCAGCAGTAGCGGCAGGGTCACGTCGCCCGGCTGTAGTCCATTGACCTTCCAGCTCGGCGGGGTCGTGCCTTCCCGCGGCTGTCCGGTGTCCCGGTCCTTGTGGAGGATCCAGTAGGTGATCTGGTTCTGCTGCGGTGATCGACCGGTCATCACACTGGTGCGAGTCGGCGTGCACACCGGAGAGGAAGAGTAGGCATCGGTGAAAGTGATCCCCTCGGCGGCGAGTCGTTGCAACTGTGGTGTTCGGTAGGCATCGCGATGCGGTGGGCCCTGCGGGTGCAGTTTCAACGAGGTGTCTTGCCAGCCGAGATCGTCGACGATGAAGAACAAGATGTTGGGAGGTGGCTTTTCTCCAGTGGAGATCGCCAGCGCATCGGCACCGCAGAGGAAGTGGCTTGGGAGCCACAGGAGAGTCAGGATCCAGTTTTTCATGATCGTCAGTTTACGGTCGAAAAGGCCCGGGGGGCAGGTAGCAAGAGCGCAGGAAGAATCAGAGCCGGTGGCCTCAGGTCAACGAGAACGAGGAACCAGGGCCCGGACCGCCAGCATCGCACCGAGCGCCAGGTACGGCCAGGGAGAGCTGGAATCGAGATTGCCGGCGTTTCCCCCCTGCAGTCTCAGCAGGCCCAGGGTCAGTAATCCGAGGGAGATGATGGCGCTGATCGAGCGCATCGGATCCTTCAGAAAAGGGTACGAATTGGAGGGAGGCAATGATCACTCCTTGCTGTTGGAATTCCCGCTGCTGGATTCCTCGTACTCTTCGGTGATTTCATCGATGGGGACATGAAAGGGGCGCATCAGAACGCCAGCGCCCACCAGCAGTGCCAGGCTGACCGGCTGCCACCATTCCATATTTCCCCGTTGGATACTGGCGAAGATGATGCCGGTCAGCAAGAGCACCGATCCGGGAAAGAAATCGAGCGGTTCCACCTCGGACTTGAGGCACAACACGCTCTGCCTGAGCAGAAGAACTCCAGAGCTCAGCAGGAAAACAAACGCCATCAGGTCGAAGAGATTCTTCACCAATTCATCCATCTTGTTACTCCTATTTTTTGTCGGGGGTGGGTGTCCCCACCTCCTCGTTGCCCTGTTGCCGGGAAAGCCATTCATCCCAGCGATCATCTTCCCTCAGGATCTTGAGATCCCCATCGACCTCGACCATGGTGATGCGGATCGTCGATGAGAGCAAACTGATCTGAGCCGCCTCGAACGCCTCGTCGACCCTTCCCGAGAGCGCCAGGCAGCAGGCCAGATTGTAGTGAATCGCCTGTATCTCGTCGGTCAGGGCTGGCTGGAGTCGCTTCGGGATCCGCGGTAGCAGGTCCTTCATCAAGGTAATTCGGCGCCGGTGGGTGGTGCTGGCTCCGGCCAGATCGGCACTTCTAAATTGCAGATCGCCGAGTTTACCCAGTCCTTTGAGGACCTCTGCCAGGGTCACCGTGGTCGGGGGTGGGTCGGTGATTCGCCGCAATTGACCGATCCAGCGGTCGAGAGTCTGGCGCTCCCCGAGGCGAGCCAGCATCAAGCCCACTTCAGTCTCGACCCACGGTTCCAGCAGCAGGTCCTCCATCGTTTGATGGAGGGCGCTGATCAGTTCGGTGTTGGCGACATCGTGCAGGGCATTGGCCGCCTGGCGGCGACGCGCGATGAACAGATCTTCGTTGCGGAGCATCGTCAGTAGAAGTCGTGCGGCGGGAGTTCCCAGTGGAACCAGGGCGGCGTACTGGCCCCGATATCGCACCTGGTTCTCGGCGGCGGCGACCCGATCGAGTTCCTCTTGCACGATGGTCGAGAGGTCGGCGGGCAACGGAGCTGCGAAGCTACCGCTGGTAATCGCCATCGTTACGACCACAAGCCACAGGAGTGTCTTTGCCGGCCGAGTGGTACAGGTCCGCCTCGAGTGAGCCATCGCACCTCCGAGGTGGCATCAGAGCCATCTTTCGCAGCGGGTCAAGTGGCGATGGGGCTCGAGCCGGAGATCTGCTGGAGTATTGAAAAAGAAGAGAGACCCGGGAACTCCTCGAGGGAAGTCCCCAGGTCTCGGATTGGAAGGAACCATCTGGCGATGGATCTTCACTGGGAGATGGTCAGTCTCCCCTGGTTGGCATTGGACAGTCCCTGGAAGAAGTCGAGTCCCGCTTCGTCGCCACCGGTGAACACTGTATCGATGGGAATCCGGTCCCAGTTCGCCGCGAGGATGTTCCAGTGAGCGATTTCCGCTTCGGCGAATCCGCCGCAGTATGGAGCACCATCGCCGACCAGAATCAAGCGACGATCGTCGTGACCGCTCTTTCGCAAGGTCCTCAGTCCCTCGATCACCGCTGGCGCCAGGCAGGTGCCGCCATGAGGCTCGATTTGGAGGATCCAGCTGGCGGCGGCGACCTTGCGCGTAGGGCTCGCCTCGTCGCAGCGCATGTCGAATGGGATCATGTTGCTACTGAAGGCGATGGCGCCGAAGTCACTGTGACTGCTGAGTGAATTGACAGCGCCGATGAACTCATCTTTCAAGGTGTCGATACGGCCACCCGAGGCCATGCTTCCCGACACATCGAGCACCCAGAAGAAGGCATCTCCATCGAAACTCTGACCGAAGAACAAAACGTTGTCGGGGAGGGGATCATCCGAATCATCATCGCGGTCGGAGCCACCGCCAGAAGGCAGGTCGAGGGGGCGACGGGAACCGTCAGAGCTGGCATCGGTGATCTGTGGGTAGAAAGCCACCAGCAGCAGCAACAGTGTCGCAATACTCTTCATCATCGGGTGGGTGACGGAAGCGGCTTGTTTGGTCGAGAGATTCTTGTGGTCGGTGTAGTTCTGGGTCATCACAACCTCGCTTTCAGATCTCCCCGATCAAAAGTACGGGGATTCGATCTCTACAGAGGTCATCCGCAAATCGCCGGAAGTAGGACATTCACCTGTCATTTTTTCCTGCTGAGAAACCCCACGGCGGGGTGGAATTGTCCAATAACCACCGAATATTCGGTGTATTCAGCAATTCAGCGATGTCAGGTAAGTTCGCCGGATGGCGCTCTCAGCGTTCGACGCGCTGCATCAGAGCCGCGTAGCCACCGTCTCCACCGAGGTCTCCCGGCAGCATATCGATCTCCTCGATCAGTCTCAACTCGGTGTTCTGTTCGAGGGTTCTGCGGATCACATCCTGGTTCTCCTGTGGTTCCACCGAGCAGGTGCTGTAGAGCAGGTGACCTCCCATGGCGAGGTGTCGGATCGCCGCACGCAGGAGCGCCAGTTGCTGTTGCTCCAGATCGCTGACCACTTCTGGTGAGAAGCGCCAGCGTGCTTCGTGGCGACGATTGAGGACCCCGCTGTTGGAGCAGGGGGCATCGACCAGCACCTGGTCGAAGGATTCGTCGATACGCAACCGACTCGAATCTCGGTCCACCTCCATCAGGTGGATGGGACAGCAGTCATGCAGTTGCAGCCGCTGCAAGTTCTCGGCGATACGGCGCAACTTCTGCTCTGACAGGTCGCAGGCGAGGACGCGCGAGATGCCGCCGCGATCGAGCAGGGTCGCGAGCTTTCCACCGGGTGCGGCACACATGTCGAGCAGCCGAGCCCCCTCTCGCTTCGGCATGCGCAAGGCGAGGCGGCGAGCGGTCAGGTCTTGTACCCAGAAATCGCCACTGACGAAGCCGGGAATCTTCTCGACTCTCGTACCTCGTTTCACATCGAGGGTTTGCGGGGCCCCCTGGGCCGCCTTGGCATGGATCCCCGCCTTCTTCATGACGCGAATCTGGTGATCGAGTTCGCGTCCTTGCTTGAGCACGATGAACAGGGGTGGTGTCTCGTTGTTGCGCGTCAGTAACTGGCGCACCTTCTCTTCAGGGTAGCGATCGAGCCAGCGGCGAATCAACTCGGGCGGGTGGCTCGACTGGATGCTCCAGCGCTGGATCCGTCCCGACCTTCCCCGCTGGAGACGTAGCCCCTGGATTCGTGCCCAGCCGGTGGGAACACGCACCGCATCGGTCGGATCACCGAGATCCTCATCCACATCCTCGACCGCCTCACAGAGGGAGCGAAGTACGGCATTGATGTATCCGGAATCGCGAGCCGCTTGCTTCGGGTCCTCGATCAACTCTCTCCATCCATCGACCGATTCCGCCACCGCCGCATGGGCAGGAGTGCGAAGCCAGACTCGTTGGTAGGTGCCGACTGCGATCGCCGATCGAACCGTACGCACGGCCTCGAGGAAGGGTCGATCCATGAACAGATCGGCGAGGAAGCGAACGCTGCCGCGGAGTCGCACTCCGCCGTAGCACAACTCTGAAAGGAATCCCCGATCGGATGGGGACAAGCTGCAGGCATCGAGATACTCCCCCAGCAGTTGGTCCATCGGAGTATGGGAAGCCTGCTCCCACAGGGTCAACAGGTGGATCGCCGCTCCACGGGTCGACAACTCTGCACCATTCATCGCACGCCGGATCACCGGGAAGGGATAGGGAGGTTCCTGCTCGGGAAGATCGAGATCCTCGACATCTTCATCTCCAGCATCGGGAGGGTGACGATCCTCTGTGGTTCGCGGAGGGCGATCGATGTTCATCGGCTATCTTCTCCCTCGAACCGGTCTCCGGCTTGAAAAGGCATCCCTAGTTGTAACTGTTGCACTGTCATCGAGTTCTTGCCGATCCGCTGCAATCTTTCGATGGCGATGGCGCCCTGGCCGCAAGCGACGACGATCTGGTGATGGGACACTTCCAGCACAGTACCTGGGATGGCGCCTGGAATCCCGTCGATCTGACGGACCTGATCGAGGATTAACTCATCGCGTTGGCCCCCCGCGCTGTGGCGAAGCACCGTGGAACGGGTTCTGGGCCATGGTTTGAGCGCTCTGACCTGACGATCGACAAAACTCGCCGGGCCGTCCCAGCGGGCCCATCCTTCCGATTTTTCTACCTTCGGGGCGAGGGTGATCCCCTCATCGGGCTGATCGGTCTGCGGTGCATCGCCACGCTCCAGCGCTTCGAGATGTTGTTCGAGCAGTTCTGCAGCCAGCAGGGCGAGGTGTGCTTCTGCGTGCTCGGCGGTCACATCGGTCGGTGCGGTCCACGATCGAGAGCCGACCATCGGCCCGGCATCGAGTGCGGTCACCATCCGGTACAGGGTCACTCCCAGCTGTTCATCTCCCGCCAGCAGTGCACGCACCACCGGTGCGGCGCCACGCCAACGTGGCAGCAGAGAACCGTGCAGATTGAAGCAGCCATGTGGCGGGCCCTCGAGAAATCGTGAGCCGAGGATCAGCCGGATATCGGCGGTGATGATCAGTTGTGCTGCGCTCTGCTCGAGGATCTCGCGACCGGCTCTTCCGCGCAGTCGCTGACACTCGAAAACCTCGAGACCGAGCATTTGCGCTTCCGCCTTGATGGGGCTGGGTCGCAGGGCACGCTTGCGGCCATGGTGTGCGTCTGGAACGGTGGCGACCCGCAGATCCGTTCGTAGTGAATGGAGCTTCCGCAGTGCCGGGATTCCGAAGGGCCCAGAGCCGAGGAACAGGATGCGCATCGCGCTAGGTTTCTTCACGTATTCGGACCAGCAGCGGATTCTCAGGGGCGCCCTGTTCCAGGCGTAACTGGTGCATCCGGGCCAATTCGAGGATCGCCAGCAAGGTGCTGATGGCGCCGGCGATTCCGCGATGGTGGGGAAACAACTGGTCGAAGGGCAGTGCCGTGGATGGGTTGCTGCGAAGTCGCTCGAGG
>CAVOEM010000098.1:0-9954 GCA_963694575.1 Planctomycetes bacterium UBA1146
CACGGTTCGTACCATTCCGGTGCGACTTCTCGAAGAGAATCGGAAAATCATCAACGAACACCAGGTGGCCTGGGCTCGCAGTAAGGTGTCGTTCACACATCTGATTGCATGGGCACTGGTCAAGGCTTTGAGAGTTCATCCCGAGATGAATCATGGATTCCAGCTGTTGGACGGTGAGCCGCATCGGATCGCCAGGACGATGACCCGTCTGGGGATTGCCGTGGATGTGGAGCGAAGGGGTGCCCGATCGCTGGTAGTACCCAATCTTCGGGATCGCGGTCCATTGGACTTCCGTGAATTCCTGGCGGCCTTCAATGATGTCGTGGGCCGTGCGCGTAGCGGAAAACTGACGCTGGCAGACTTCGAGGGTACATCTGTTTCCATCACCAACCCTGGAATGCTCGGGACCAGCATGTCGGTGCCTCGACTGATGTCGGGGCAGGGCGCCATCTTTGGTATTGGTGCGATTGACTTCCCGCCTTCCTGTGCAGGAATGGCCGAGGATAGAGTCAGTCGCCTCGGTCTGTCGAAGGTGATGACCTTGACCAGTAGTTATGATCACAGAGTCATTCAGGGTGCCGAATCCGGGGTATTCCTGGCCACCGTCGAAAACCTGTTGCTGGGCAAAGAACGATTTTACGAACAGATCTTTGAACAACTCGATGTCCCTCACGAACCGTATCGCTGGTCGCAAGAATCGAGCGAAGAGGTGGCGGAGGTCGACGGGAACTCACCGGAGTATCGCCAGGCGAAGGTTCTTCAACTGGTGGACGCTTATCGCTCTCGTGGCCACCGGATGGCACATCTGGACCCCCTCGGAAACAGCCCGACTCCAGACCCTGAACTGGAACTATCCAGTTATGGCCTGAGCATCTGGGACCTGGATCGGTCCTTCACCTGTGGCGGAGTCGGAGGACAGGAACGTCCGAGGAAACTGCGAGAAATCCTCGACATCTTACGACGAACCTACACCCGATATGTCGGCGCAGAAGTTTCCTACATCTCCGATGCAGTCGAACGCGATTGGCTTCTGCAAAAGATGGAGACTACCGAAAATGAAGCGCCTCTGGAACTTGACGATAAGTTGCACATCCTTCGGAAACTCAATGAAGCGGAAGCCTTTGAGAAGTTTCTTCACACCAGTTATGTGGGGCACAAGAGATTCAGTCTCGAGGGAAGTGAATCGCTGATTCCAGCGCTGGATGCTCTGCTCGAGGAGTGTTCTGCCGGTGGCGTCGAGGATGTGATGATCGGCATGGCTCACCGAGGTCGACTCAATGTCCTGGTGAACATACTCGGGAAACCTCTCGAGCAGGTGTTCGAGGAGTTTGAAGATTTTGACATGGAGAATCCAGAAGGCTCAGGGGATGTGAAGTATCACCTCGGAGCCGAGGGGATCCATCGTGGCCGTAACGGGAGGTCGGTCAATGTGACGCTGGCCTCCAATCCCAGCCACCTCGAATCGGTTTGCCCTGTGGTCGAGGGGATGGTCCGAGCGCTGCAGGATGATCGCGAAGGCTCCGCTTCGGTGGTTCCTCTGTTGATCCATGGCGATGCGGCACTGGCCGGACAAGGGGTGATCTACGAGACTCTCAACATGTCGCAGTTGCCGGGATATACCACTCACGGCACCATTCATGTGGTCATCAACAATCAGATCGGATTCACCACATCGCCCGAGGACGGGAGATCCTCTCGATACTGTACCGACGTGGCAAAGTCGGTCGAAGCACCGGTCTTCCATGTCAATGCGGATCATCCGCAGATGGCGGTACGGATGATCCGTCTCGCATTCGAGTATCGGGCGCGATTTGGCAAGGACGTATTCATCGATCTGATTGGTTATCGACGCTGGGGGCACAATGAGGGAGATGAACCCGCGTTCACTCAACCGCTGATCACTCATAGCATCGAGAAGCATCGGTCGGTCAGAAAACTCACGACCGAGCGGTTGCTGGCCAGAGGAGAGATCGATATCGATACGGCGGAGCAGATGCTCGGTGAGTTCCAGTCGATCCTCGATGACTCACATCAGAAGGTCAAAGCGAGTTTGACCGAGAGACCTGCCGCTCAGGTCCGTCCCGATCTCGAGGAAACGGAAGGCATCGCGGTTCCTTCGGTCGATACGTCGATTCCGATTCCTGAACTGGATCTGTTGCTGGCGGAGGTGACTCGAACTCCCGATCAGTTCAACTTGCACCCGAAGTTGCAGAAGCAATTCGAGCGCAGGCTGAAATTGGCTCGCGAAGGCGCTATCGATTGGGGTCTTGCGGAACTGTGTGCTTTTGGGTCGTTGGTACGAGAGGGAACTGCGGTTCGCCTCTCGGGAGAAGATAGTGGCCGAGGTACCTTCAGCCAGCGCCACAGCGTGCTGAGGGATGTCAACCGCGGCACGATTCACGTCCCGCTCGAGCACCTTCCCGATTCGGAGGGGAGTTACCAGGTATTCGACAGTCTATTGTCCGAGTTCGGAGTCCTCGGTTTCGAATTCGGGTATAGCCTCCAGAGAAGTTCAGCACTGACCATCTGGGAGGCACAATTCGGCGATTTCTCCAATGGTGCTCAGGTCATCATCGATCAGTTCATCTCCAGTTCCGAGGAGAAGTGGAACCAGAGTTCGGGTTTGACGATGTTGCTTCCCCACGGCTACGAGGGGCAGGGCCCCGAGCACTCCAGTTCTCGTCTGGAAAGATTCCTGCAACTTTGTGCCGAAGGAAACATGCGGGTGGTGCAACCCAGTACCCCGGCGCAATACTTCCACACCTTGCGGCGTCAGATACATGAGTCGAAGCGGAAACCACTGGTGGTCTTGACTCCCAAGAGTTTGCTTCGCCTTCCTGCAGCGAGAAGTGCTCCGTCCAGTTTCACTACTGATAAGTTTCAGGAAGTGATCGTAGATGGTGTTCTTGGAAATCACATCAGCAAGGTTTTGGTCGCTTCGGGGAGGGTCCTCTATGATCTACTGGCGGAGCGAGAGAAGCGCTCTGCAGAGGATGTCTTGATCCTTCGCCTCGAACAGTTGTATCCATTCCCTCGCGCTGAAATCCAGGCGGTCCTGGCTCAACTGCCGACAAGTTGCGATGTCCGATGGATTCAAGACGAGCCGAGAAACATGGGCGCATGGTCCTATTTGAGGGATCGTGATGGAGGATTCCTTGGCGGAGGGCGTAGGGTAAGATTCATCGGCCGGGCCTGGAGTGCCAGTCCCGCCAGTGGATCAAAGGCGGTTCACGAGGCGGAACAAGATCATCTGATCGATCGTGCATTCGCCGATGACGGCGATAAATAGGAGTACTCAGGGTGTATTTAGAGCAATCTGATCAACTCGAGCAATGGATGCAGAGAGCGACTGCCGATGGTCGATATGGAATCGATCTCGAGTTCATCCGGGAGCGAACCTATTACCCACAGCTGGCACTGATCCAGATCGCAGTGGGCACCGATCTCGCTCTGATTGACCCCCTCGGTGAGGTAGATCTGACTCCGTTGGTAGAGACCATCTCCGATCCCTCGGTGATCAAGGTGGTTCATGCAGGATCGCAGGATCTGGAGATACTCGAGCAACTCAGTGATCGACCTCCGCGGGCAATCTTTGACACTCAGATTGCTTCCGCCTTCCTTGGACTCGGTCTTCAACCATCCTATGCAGCGACCTGTGGGCAACTGCTCGGAGTGGTGGTGGAGAAGGGCGAATCGTGGACCGATTGGCTGCGACGTCCCCTGACCCGGGAGCAGGAGATCTATGCCATCGACGATGTCCGGCACCTGCTGCCGATTCACGATCGTCTGACTGAGCAACTGGAGTCGGAGGGAAGGATCACCTGGGCACTCGAGGAGATGAAGAAGTACGACCTCGATTCCACCTATCATCCCTTGATCGAGACCAGCGTTCGAAAGGTCAAGCGTGCGGGAACATTGAAGGAACGCGGAATGGCGATCCTGATGGATCTTTATGCTTGGCGAGAAAAGGAAGCGCAGACCAAGGATCGACCCCGTCGTCGAATATTGCCCGATGAGATCCTGGTCGAGGTGGCACGTCGCGCGCCTCGAGATGTGGAAGGATTGCAGAAGATCCGAGGGCTGGACCCACGAGATTTACGGCGTCATTCCGCTGCATTGCTGGCGTCGGTTCAGCGAGGACGTGGGATCGCCGAGGAGGATCTGCCGATTCTTCACAAGAGGCGAAGACTGGAACCACAAGAAGAAGCGGCTCTGGAACTCTCTACCGCTGCTCTGCGAGCTCTGTGCCGGGCACAACGAATCGCACCTCCACTGGTCGCTCGAGGAGATGATGTAGAAAATCTGGTTCGTGCTCATTCTGCCGGCAGCCTCGTCGAAGCAGAGCATTCCCTGCTGAGGGGATGGCGCGGAGAGATGTTCGGGACCAAGGTGGTGGGCTTTCTCGACGGAAAGTTCCAGCTGGGATTCGATCAGGAGACCGGTTATCCGAGTCTCCGCCCGTGCCTGTGAAGCGCCGATGACTCTGGCGGTGCACCATCGCAGATGGCTATTGCGGGACCCGGATCACATCCATGAAACTGGATACGCTGAAGATCGCCTGACCCGATCCAGCAGGGCCGTATCCCGGAGGAACCGGTAACTGGTGTTTCTGGTGAGTGTCCCTCCAGGCGACCAGTAATCGAGCATGATATTCGAGGGGAGCGGGGGGCTGGGATTCTCCAGCCGCCGCCTGATCCTTGACCAGAGGAGAGAGAGGTTCGGGGCACCAGACGGTAAATCTCGGACACACTCCCTGACTCATGAAGAAGTCGAGGCCCTCACGAGTCGACTCCACCGCAGCTTCTGGATCGGTGTAGCCATGGGGCCGAGACATCTCGATCCCAGCCACGAAGTTCGGGATGACATTGGCGGCACCAAAAACATCGACGGCATCGATGATGCGTTTGTGCCATTCTGATCTACCTACATAAGTTTCCTTGCCGGGACACAGCAAGGGAAACAGGCGCTCATCCCAGATCTCGTAGTTGGGGTGATAGATCTGGATCCCCGCATCCTTGAGGATCTGCTGCTCTGCAACTGGAAGCGCCTGGGTCACCGCCTTGGGTATCCAGCGGCCGGGGAATCGCTCCTCGATGGCCCTGGCGTAGGCGGCATAGAACTCGGCTTCTCCCTGTCCTCGCAACTTCCTGATGATCGATCCACCCGTCAAGGTGTAGGCACGTGTACCATCATCGAGTTCATCGATGATGGAGAGTGCCTCCAGCATTTCGTCCATCGGCTTGACGGTACGATAGGGCCGACCTGCTGCGACCTGCTGCCGATAGTTTTCATTGATGTCGCAGAAACGGCACTCTTCCTTGAAGCCGAAGTACTGGCACTTTCGATAGGCGGTCAGGTACACCAGGTAGCCCCACTCGATGGTGGGAGCCACTTCGTGAACCGGTTGTCCTGATTCCAAATTTCGCTGGTAGTAATCCGGAATCTTCTGCAACTCGACGGTGGAGATCTCTTCCTTACCGCAGTACAGATTGAGGGAATCTCCGGCCAGATCGATGCGCCAGGGAGAGTGAGGATTGACCCGGACAGAGACCGTGGTTCGGTTGAAACTCCAGGGTCCGGCCACCAACTGGATCTCTTCCGGAGCGCGGAGATTTTCCTGCTGGTCCATCGATTCGATGGGAACCATGTCGAAACTGAAGATGAAGTAAGACTTGCTCTTGAAGTTGGCACAGTGGCGAAGAGATTCACGAGTGAAGGAAACCCCGATCCTCAGCAGGTCTTCCTTGACCAGTGCTTCGACCGGCAAATCGGGAAACATCTGGGACAGGCGCTGGATCTCGGCGAGTTGCTGGTCCGCCAGATGAAGTGGGTGGGACTCGACCGGGTTCAGTTGTGAATCTGGCTGGGCAGAGCGCGAACTCATCTGGAGTCTCCGTTTCCTGGACCATCGAGGTGGTCAAACTCTCGAGGCTGGATGATGGCAGTCCCGATCCACGGCCACAAGTCATGTTGGTCACCCGATACCGTCAAAAACTGGTGCTGTAGCCCAGTCCCAGCAAGATCTCGATATCGTCCTGTTCGACGCCGGCCGGGGGCTCACTGTCATGTCGGATGTTGATCTGGGAATTGAGGGAGAGCCCGCCGATGATTCGAGTTCGAAGACCGAGGCGACCCTCTGCGAGGATATTTGACGGATCTTCTAGCGAGATGAACAGGGTGTGGTCATGGAACGCCTCCATCCGTTCCTTACCGAAGCTCCACTGGATATCTCCAGCCATGCGAAGGGTATTGGTCGCCTCATCGAGAGCGGAGATGAAATCCTCGTTGAGTGCCGAGATCCCCGATTCCTGCGACCAGCTGATTTCATCGGTATCCAGCAGCTGGATTCCGGCGCCAATTCCTGCTGTCGTTCTCAGAGAAAGGTCGGCAAATCGGTCATTTCTGGCGGAGAAGTTGGTGTAGAAATACCAACTTTCGTGAGGAAAGAAGTCATACTTGAGCTCCGCTCCGGTGGTTCGCTTGCTGATCACCTCTTCATCTTCACCGTAGGCCCAATGAAGCTTGGAATTGAACCTGTGGGTGAGGTAGCGAAAGGTGTAGTCCATGTTCATCGAAGCGGATGTGGTGCTGGTGTTGCCAGAGGTTTGAGTACCGTTGAGAGTGATGGTGGCCTTCTGGGTCGAGGTGGGTGGGGCCACTGGGGTCGGATTGATGGCCACCACGTGGGCGTTGGAGATGGTTCTCTCCCCGAGAGCGTTGCGCACCAGCCAGGATTCTCCGGTGAGTTGTAAGGGTCCGCTGAGGGTCTCACCGGCATCGGTGACCAGAGTGGGGGCCCCGGAGACCTCGGCAGCGGTGACCCGTGCCGCTGGAATCTGGATCGATCCCACCGCTTCCACATCGATGGTGTAGACCCCCTTCTCCAGTTGACGAAGGGTACCGATGATCACGCTGCCATCGGTCAACTCCAGGCGATCGATGGCTTTCGCCGGAGAATCTGGCGGGCTCGCTCCCAGAACGATGAAAAGGAGCAGAGAATAGATCATGATGAACTTTCCTTTCTGGCGAGGAGGGGGAGAATAAGGTCCAGCAGTGTAGGAGCCTACCGGAAAACAATCGGATCCTTCGATCGGTCTCCGCTGACTCTGGTGGTCGAAATTGATGGTGAGCGGTGAAGGGCAAGTCCAACGATGGTCACAACTCAGCAAGAGCGACCTCGTAGCCAACCGGACCGGTCGGGTCCGCGCCAACGGCGTGGCTGGTGGGCATGGCTCACGGCGATGGGATCATTACTGGTGGTGTTGCCGCTGGCGTGGCTGCCGCCATCGCTGGCTTGTCGATTGGCCAGGGGATTGGCTCTTCCCGCCTGGTTTCTTGCTCGACGTAGGAGAGCGGTGACGCTGAGCAATCTCCGTCACGCCTTTGGAGCCACCTGGTCCGAGAAGAAGATTCACTCCGTCGGACTCGAGTCGTGGCGTCGAGTGGCGGTTTCTGCGGTCGAGGCGATCCAGATCCAGCGCTGGCTGCAGGATCGCCGCTTTATCGATTCGGTGGTCTGGTCCGGTCCCTGGGAACAGTTGGATCAGCGTCAACGAGCGGGTGAAGCGTTCCTGCTGGTCAGTGGGCATCAGGGTCCCTTCGAGGTGATCTTGCCCCTGCTGGTGCAGCGCGGCTGGCGAATGGGACTGCTCTCGCGACCGGTCAAGAATGCTTATATCGATCGGGCCATGCACTGGTTGAGAGGGGCAACGGTGCCGACCATTCTCGATCCCGCAGGAGCTCTGCCGGAGATGGGCAAAGCGCTACGCGGAGGAACCTCTCTGGCACTGCTCATCGACCAGAACACCCGGGACGGTGTTTTTATCGATTTCCTCGGTCGTCCAGCCGCAACGACCCCTTCCATAGGGGTTTTGACCCGGCGTTATCAGGTGCCTGTGGTCTACCTCCAGGCTCGACGTCTGGAGGCGGGAAAACGCTACCGATTGCACTGTGAGATCGCTGATTTGCCCTGGGGGGAGGAGGTTCGTTCTCATGTCCTGCAGGTCACCCGAGCCGCCACGACCAGGATCGAGGCGATGGTCCGGGAGACCCCGGCGGATTGGCTCTGGCTCCATCAACGCTGGAAGACCCGCCCCGATGGCTCTCGCGAGTTCTTGATCTGAAATCTAGGCTTCGGTGACAGAGGCGATGCTCAGGTGTATCCTTGCCGGGGAACTGGAGAGGCTCACCATGAATCCAACTGCGGTCCGAGACATTCGTGTGGACGGTGTAGAACCGATCTTACGCGGAAAAGTTCGTGACATTTTTGATCTGGGTGATCAGTTGCTACTGGTGACCAGCGATCGAATCAGCGCCTACGATGTGGTGCTTCCCCAGGGGATCCCCGACAAGGGAGCGATTCTCACCCAGTTGACTCGGTGGTGGCTCGATCGATTGCCCGCCCATGTCAGGCATCACATGATCTCGACCGATCCGATGCAGTTCCCTGAACCGTTTCGCAGCGCTGCCCGTGAGTGGGGACCGCGTGCGATGTTGGTCAAGAAATTGGAAATGATTCCGGTCGAGTGCGTGGTGCGGGGATTTGTTGTGGGTAGTGGCTGGAAAGATTACCAGGCGACCGGTTCCATCTGTGGAATCCCACTGGAAGAAGGCTTGCGCCAGGCGGATCGCCTCGACGATCCCATCTTCACGCCGGCCGCGAAGAATCACCAGGGCCACGATGAAAACATCTCCATCGATACCGCAGGGGAGATGGTCGGTCACGAATTGATGAGCTCCTTGCGCGATCTCTCGGTCGAGGTGTTCAGCCATGGACGAACTCACGCAGATGACTGTGGCTTGATTCTGGCCGACACCAAGTTCGAGTTCGGACTCGATGCCGAGGGGCCGGTACTCGCCGATGAGGTGCTGACCGCAGATTCGTCCCGCTACTGGCCTGCCGATCAGTATCAAGTCGGGATCAGCCCGCCCTCCTTTGACAAACAATATGTTCGCGATCATCTCGCCTCTTGTGGTTGGACCGGAGATGGTCCACCGCCAGACCTTCCCGAATCTGTCATCGAAGGCACCACTGCTCGTTACCGGGAACTATTTCAGCGTGTGACCGGAGTCGATTGGGAGAACTGGAAGGATCAGCAGTCATGAGCGCAAAGGTACTGGTAGTGATGGGAAGTGATAGCGACTGGTCCGTGATGGAATCATGTGTAGACCAGTTGCAGAAGTTTGAGATCGAGGCGGAAGTGCGAGTCTGCTCTGCCCATCGGACCCCCGAGGTCGCTCATAGCCTCAGCCAGAGTGCTGCCGATGACGGTTACTGCGCCATCATTGCGGCTGCTGGACACGCCGCGCATCTGGCCGGCGTCATGGCCGCCAGCACCACGCTACCGGTGATCGGTGTGCCCATCGATTCGAGTGCCCTCGATGGCATGGATGCCTTGCTGGCAACGGTACAGATGCCGCCAGGGGTTCCCGTCGCGACCGTTGCCATCGGCAAGCCGGGGGCTACCAACGCTGCCATCCTGGCGGCGCAGATCGTCGCCGTTGCCAATCCCGAGATGCGTGCGCGCCTCGACGAGCACAAGGTGACGATGGCCAGCAAGGTGGCCGCCAAGGACGAAGCCCTGCGCGACAGGGCTTCCCGGGCCTAGACGAGCTTGTAGAGCACTTCGAACCAGACGAGCCACGCCTCAAGTATCGCCGTCAGCACCACCAGTTGGGTCACTTTTGATCGAAGGATCCGGATGAGCCATCGTTCGTCGGAGTCGGTCCGATGGCCAGCGAGCCAGTTTCGGCAGCGAAACAGAAACAGGAAGCCCCAGATACTGCTGCCGGCTAAAATCCCCCACGGTTCGAGCAGCGGATTGCCCGTACCTTCGACATTTTGTTTCCAATAGGCCAGCAAGGTCAGTGCGATGCTCGAGACGAAGATGGCGCCGACCAGGGATGCCAGCGTATCGACGGCTCGGCCAGGGTGTGAAATCAACCCCAGCAAGA
>CAVOEM010000099.1:0-9886 GCA_963694575.1 Planctomycetes bacterium UBA1146
AAACCTGTGGTTCAGAAACCTGTGCCGCAGAAACCTGTGGTGCAGAAACCCTGAAATCAGGAATTTTCCGATTTTTTTGGGGCCAACCCCTTGTTCAGAAGGCTATGAGTATACGGCACAGTTCCCCAGGGGGCGGTGCCTTTTTTCGTATCCCTATTCCTTCACTGTACTTAGGGCAAATCCAGGGGGTTTTCAGGGGTCCGTCCGGAACCGGGATGTGGCGTCATTGCGACCGCTGGCGTCGATCCGGCTCCTTGGAAAGAAAGCGGACGCTCCGCCACGGTGGAAGAGACCGCTGCCAGACGGGGTGGCCTCGCTGGAAGCGCGGAAAACCACCAGAACCGGGCGGATGAGGGCCCAATTCAACGATTTTTGGCTATTTTCAGAAAAGAATCCTCGAGAAACCTTGTTCCGAGGGCATGAGATGTACGGCATCGCTTTTGGGCGGTGCTTTTTTTTGTGCCCGATCTGGCAGATCTGCCAGACCGACCGGCTCGATCGTCCGATCCCCGGGGAAGAATCGGCCTCCTGAGCCTGCCTCCTGGCTTCACACGCCTCCTGGCTCCGCAGTTCATCGCGAGCGCACCCTGTTCATACCCCAGTTTCCCACTCGGTTTCACGCTTGCGGGACCGCACGCTCCTCACGCTCCCTCTATCCTTCACTTGTCCCTCACTCTTTCTGATCGTTTCGGGGGAACTCTCCCGCCTTCAGCTTGCGGTCGTACTCTCGCAGTGAAGCCACCGCCAGGCCGCCGAGCAGGATCACGATGGGGATGTTGACCACCAGCATCGTGCCGGTTCCAAGATCCGCCAGCAGTAGCATCTGCGTGGTGTCATCGATGCTGGTGGCTCCGACGATGGCGAGGATCAGGAATGCGATCTTGTAGGGAAGTACACCTGCATTCCCAAACAGGTAAGTGACTCCCTTCTCGCCGTAGTAGGACCAGGAGATCATCGTCGAGATGGCAAAGAGCCACGCGGCGAGTGTCACCAGGTACTTGCCGAGACCATCGAAGACACGGTCAAAGGCCATCGCCGTCAACTGCGCTCCCTCGTGTTCCTTGAAGACCCCCGCACCCCCACCTTCGACCTGCTGAATATTGATCTCTCCGGGAATTCCTTTCCAGATGCTCTTGGTCAGTTCCACGGCAGCCCACTCGATGGCCAGCGCTTCTGCAGCATCCGGTTTGGCGGGTATCGCAACGATCTTGCCCGTGATCTTGAGCGTCGATCCTCCCGTGTTGTCACTCCTGAGCCCGGTCGCGTCGGCGAGCAGGAAGACCTTGTCTCCGTTGGCCCAAGGACCATGGCGCTGCTCGGGGAGATCACTGATCGATGCGGTGGTCGCCACATTGTAGTGAAATGCGTCTTCACTCTCGGGCGCTTCGATGAGTTGCACCTCGGCGCCGAGCGGACCGATCGCCTCTCGATTCCAGGTTCCGGTGGTGAGGATCACCAGTGCGGTGAGAGTGCAGATACAGATGGTGTCGATGAAGGGGCCGATGCCGCCGACGATCCCCTCCCTGGCAGGCTCTCCCGTCTTCGCTGCTGCGTGGGCGATGGGGGCCGATCCCTGGCCCGCCTCGTTGGAGAAGAGAGCCCGCTTCATGCCAACCATGAAGGCAAATCCGATGGTACCCCCGACAAAAGCCCCCTGCGATTCGAGCGGCGCGAAGGCGCTCTGGAAGATCAACGCAAAGGTCGCCGGAATCTCCCCGGCCTTCACCACCAGCACCGCAATGCCACTGATCAGGTACAGCAGGCACATCAGCGGAACCAGTTTCCCGGCCACCGTACCGATGCGTCGAATGCCACCGATGATCACCATCCCCACGACCAGGGCCAGGATGATGCCGGTGGCGATCTTCGGCACACCGAAGTAACTCTGGGTCAAACCGGCGACATTCCACGCCTGGAACATGTTGCCACCGGTGATGGTGGAGATGATCAAGGTGACACAGAAGATGCCTCCGATGATGCTTCCCAGCGTCGCCCACGCACCCCCCTTCTTGCCCAGCACCGCACGCACCACGTGCATCGCTCCACCGCTCGGATTGTCGGGATCGGAGGTGTCTCGAAACATCATCGCCAGGGTGATCTCGATGGTCTTGAGCGCCATGCCGAAGAAACCGACCACCCACATCCAGAAGAGAGCTCCCGGACCGCCGAGCGAGATCGCCAGCGCCACGCCACCGATGTTGCCGAGACCGACCGTCGCCGACAGAGCCGCCGACAGCGCCTGGAAGTGGTTGATCGCTCCTGGGTCATCGGGATCGTCGTAGAGGCCGCGGATCACCGCGATGCCATGGGTCATCACTCGATACTGGGTGAAACGGCTCCACACGGTGAAGAGCACTCCCGCCCCCAGCAATCCGATGAAGGTCGGGGGACTCCAGATCAACTCGCCAATATAGGTGATGAATTTCCAGAACTGGTCCAAGGTGCGGTTCCTTCCCGGGAAGTGTTCAACGGCGGGATCGAGCTCCAACCGAAGCCGGACCCTAGGCAATCAGCGGCCTCGATACAAGGGTCGAGAAGAGCTCTCCTCGGCAGGTCACTCCGAAAGCAGTCGCTTCAGCCGCTGTGGCGAGACATTACCACCACTCACCACAGCCACGTGGGTCCCCCCTGGTAATACGGTTCCGGCCCTGGCGGCCAGCAACGGTGCCGACGAGCAGGCGCCACTCGGTTCCGCCCCGATCCCACAGTCATGCTGCAAGATCCTCAGGGTGGAGATCAGCTGCTCCTCGCAGATCTGGTGCGGCTCCACTCCTGCGGCGCGTAACAGCTGCCAGTTGAGAGCCCCCACCGTCAACGGCAGTAGGCCGTCCGCCTCCGATCGAGTTTCTTCCAGATGGAGCCTTTGTTCGCTAGCGAGCGATCTCGCCAGCGCCGCCGAACCCTCCGGTTCGACGGTGTGAACGGTGCATTCCGGCATCTCGATCGCTGCCGTGGCGGCACAGCCCGCCGACAATCCTCCCCCACCCACGGGAACCCACAGATGGTCGGGAGCGCCTCCCAGTTGCTCGATCAGTTCCAGTACCAAGGTACCCTGCCCCGAGATGATCCACTCGTGATCAAAGGGAGGCACGATCACCCAGCCGCGCTCCGCTGCGATCTGTTCGGCGCGTAGCTTGCGCTCATCGGTGGTCGGGCCCACCCGCACCAGTTCCGCCCCCGCTTCGATGATGGCGCCCGCCTTGACCGGGTCGATGCTGTCGGGAGCCACCACCAGAGCCGCGATCCCCATCGCAGACGCCACCTCGGAAACTGCCCGACCATGATTGCCGCTGGAATAGGTCAACACCCCCGCAGGATCGTGCTCGGCGACCAGACGAGCCATGAAGTGAGCCGCCCCCCTCGCCTTGAAGGAACCGGAGACCTGCTGGTTCTCCAGTTTCAACAGCAGTCGATCGGGGCCCGCAGCCACCAGTTCCCGGGGCACTGGCTGCAGCGCGGTGGGAACCACGCGAGGTTCGATCCACTCCCTCGCCTCGCCAGCCAACTGGGCGATCGACTTCAATCGGGGGTCCGTCTTCACCGGTCGATTCCTTCCAGGTCACAGGATCACCTCGGGGTGCAGATCAAACGATCCGGACAGGCAACCTTGATGGTGCGCGATTCGCTGCCTATCTTACGCAGCGTTGTGCAGGGGAAGCAGCAGAATCACCCACCTCCCGCCAGTGGAACCACGGTGACTGCTCCATCTACACACCCTTGACAGTGTAACCCTTGACAGTGAAACCCTTGAGCCACCATAGCCCGGAAGGAACCGTCATGGTCCGCAGTTCTCTGGATGCCCCGACCCTTTCCGCCGAACATCTTCAATGGCATCAGGAAGCGGTCCAACGCTGCCGCAGGGCCATCATCCAGATGACCAGCCTGGCCGCTTCCGGTCACCCAGGAGGATCCCTCTCATCCCTCGACCTGTACCTGGTGCTGTGGTCCTGCGCGAGAGTTGAAGCCGAAAACCCCTGGATGGATGGTCGGGATCGAATCGTGGTCAGTCACGGTCATACATCGCCTGGGGTTTATTCGGTCCTCGCGGAGATGGGTTTCATCGATAATGACGAGGCAGTCTCATCCTTCCGCAGCACCCAAAATTTGTTTGAGGGTCATATCGAGCGAGAGATTCCTGGCGTCGAGTGGACCACCGGGAATCTCGGTCAGGGACTCTCCGCCGCCTGTGGAATGGTCCTGGGAGATCGAATCCATGGCCGCCGCTGCAACGCCTTTGTCCCGATGGGAGATGGCGAGCAGCAGAAGGGCCAGATCGCCGAGGCACGTCGATTTGCGGTCAAGTTTGGCCTCCACGAGATCACCGCCATCGTCGATCGCAACCAGTTGCAGATCGGTGGCGATACCGATGAGATCATGCCGCAAGAAATCGCTGCTGGATGGGAAGCGGACGGTTGGCGAGTGGTCGAGGTCGATGGACACGACCCCCAACAGATCTTCTCGGCACTGCAGCAAGCCCGCAAGGATGAGCAACGCCCCTGGTGCATCATCGCTCACACCGTGATGGGCAAGGGAATTTCCTTCATGGAGAACAAGTCCGATTTCCACGGCCGTGCCCTGAACACGGAGGAACTCGCCGCAGCGGTCACCGAACTGGGTGAAGATGCCGCCCTGTGGGATCTGCAGCCACTCCAGCAGCGTCGAGCCCGGCGCCCGGTCAGCACCGTCCCGACCCTGCCAGATCCACTGCCCTCCCTCCACTCCGGCGAACCGATCACCTACACGGTCGACCAGAAGACCGACTGCAGGAGTGCCTTTGGTCAGGCGATCTTCGATGTCGCATGCGCTTCTGCGGATGGTCAGGGATCTCCCCCCATCGCCGCATTCGACTGTGACCTGGAAGGCTCGGTCAAACTGGGTGCCTTTCACAAGAAGTATCCCGATCGCTTCTTTCAAGCGGGAATCCAGGAGCATCACACTGCCACCTGTGCCGGAGCGCTCTCGACCTGCGGCGTCACCACCGTCTTTGCTGATTTCGGAGTCTTTGGAGTCTGCGAGACTTACAACCAGCACCGACTGAGCGACATCAATCATGCCCACCTGAAGATCGCCTGCACTCACCTCGGTCTCGATGTCGGCGAAGATGGGAAGACTCACCAGTGCATCGATTACGTCGGGGTACTACGAAACATCTTCGGCATCAGTATCTACATTCCGGCAGATCCAAATCAGACCGACCGGATCGTGCGCCATGCACTGACCAGTTCTGGAATGGCTTTCATCGGCATGGGGCGATCGAAGTTGAAGACCATCACCGACGAGGCGGGAGCGCCCTACTTCGGCGGAGACTACCAGTTCACTCCGGGCCACCTCGACATCATCCGCAGCGGCACCGCCGGCATGGTGGTGGCGATGGGGACACCGACCGGTCAAGCACTGGAAGCGGTCGATGCTCTGCGAACTGAAGGACTCGACATCGGTC
This sequence comes from Planctomycetes bacterium UBA1146, assembly GCA_963694575.1. Taxonomy (GTDB): domain Bacteria; phylum Planctomycetota; class UBA8108; order UBA1146; family UBA1146; genus QNYK01. The sequence goes on from CAVOEM010000099.1 coordinate 5,441, forward strand.
TGGCTCATGCGGCAACCCCGACCGATCTGGATGAAGCTTCGATCCAACAACTGGCCAACCAGCCCTTTGTCGTCACTGTTGAGGATCATTCGGTTCGCACCGGCCTCGGCAACTGTGTGGCAGAGCAACTGTTCGGAGCCGGCACGGCGATTCCTCAGTTGAGGATCGGGGTCGACAATTACTCGCCCAGCGGTCCCTCCTCGGAGGTCTACCGCCTGGCGGGACTCGATGCGGATTCGATCCGCGAGCGGGTCCAGGCATTCGCCCTCGAGAGACAGTAGTAGCGGTGCGGGGTCCGTGGAGCTGGCCAGGTTGGAGCTGGCCAGGATGGGGCTGGCCAGGGTGGAGTACGAAAACGACTTCCCCCCGCCCGCCCAGTGGGTGGCTGACCCTCCTCACCATGCTGTGCTGTGGCTGTCAGGGGATCGGCCAACCGCTCGGCGACTCGGCCAAGCGTCCCCCTTCGATGGTGATCCTGCTCGCCGACGATGCCGGCTACAGCGACTTCGGTTTCACCGGATTGACCTCGATCCAGACTCCCAACATCGACCAGCTCGCCGCCCAGGGGGTGGTCTGCGAGCAGGGCTACGTCTGCGCCTCGGTCTGTAGCCCATCCCGGGCCGGATTGCTGACCGGAAGGTATCCGCAACGATTCGGCCATGAGATGAATCTGCCCGCGGGATCGGGCCTGGGACTTCCACTCGATCAGCAGACCATCGCCGACCGACTGAAAGCACTCGGGTACGCCACGGGTGCCGTCGGAAAGTGGCACCTGGGTGAGGATCCCCCCTACCGACCGCTACAACGCGGCTTCGACCAGTTCGATGGATTTCTCGGCGGCTCCCGTAGTTACCACGATCGCCCTGCGCTGCCGCGCAGGACCGTCTGGCTCGACGGCGAAGTTCCCGCACCACTGCCGAAGCCCTATGTCACCGATGCCATCGGGCACAGCGCAGCGAACTTCATTCGCCAACACCGAGATCAACCCTTCTTCCTCTATGTCGCCTTCAATGCGGTTCACACTCCGATGCATGCGCTCGATCAGGATCTGCAGGAAGTGCCCCCACAACTCGAAAGGAAGCGGCGAGAACTGCTGGCGATGACCATCGCTCTCGACCGAGCGGTCGGCGAGGTGCTTCAGACCCTCGAACAGGAGGGGCTGAGCGATGACACCATCGTCATGTTCCTCAACGACAACGGCGGCGCGACCAATAACGCCAGTGACAATGGCCCCTTGCGAGGGATGAAGGGATCCAAGTTCGAGGGCGGGATCCGGGTCCCCTGGTCAGTTCGATGGCCCTCGAGAATCGCTGCGGGAAGCCGTCTTTGTCAGCCGATCAGTACCCTCGACATCTCCACCACGTTGCTCGCTGCCGCCGGAGCCGACCCCAGATCGGTCGCTGATCTGGACGGGATCGATCTGACCGCTGCCCTGACCGGGGTCACCGATGGCTCCGATCACCCCGATCTATTCTGGCGCAGATCGATCGCGGCGGCGGTGCGCAGTGGTCCGTGGAAACTGATCCGGGTCGAAGGCTTGCCCACTCAACTGTTCCAGCTGGTCGACGACCCCGGTGAACGCTGCGATCTCGCCGCCGAACAGCCTCAGGTGGTCGCCGATCTGTCGAAACGGCTGGCTCGTTGGGAACAGCAGTTGATCGATCCGCTGTGGGAAACCGGCAAAGTGTGGAGAAAAAACCAGTTGGAGAAGCATCGCCCCGGTTTTTTTGGGCGAGAACAGGAGCGCAGCCGACCCTGATCGGAAAGCCGACTCATAGTGTAAATCATTACTTACTCTCGACTGGTGGCTCTTAGTCTTTGTGAACCAAGAACTTATTACCGAGTTTACAGCAACGACTCCTGTCATTCAGACTATTCATCCTCAGGGAATGGAACCTCCCAAGACTCTCTTTAATGACCCGGTTGCGGATGTGGCCATCGTCCAATAAAGTTGTAGATACGGTCTGGGAAACTCTACTCTCAGATCTGCTTGGGCTGAGCGAGGTGTTGTTCAAGAAAACTTCCCTGAACCTCCGGATCTATCGGAGGCTACAGGCCAGTCTTTCCTGCGGCACTCGCGCATTAAAATTCGCGCATTAATTTTTGTCACAAATTTTGTTCACCAAAATTCTTGGTTATCGGCCGCCCTTTGGCGGCCGAGATACTGCTAAGCGTAAGAAGGAAGGCCTTCCCATGATTGCTTCTCGTTTCTACCTGGCCGTCGCTACGATCCTTGCGGTCGTACTCGTCGGTCCCACCATGTATGCACAGGACGACTGTTCTACCGCTGCTGCTGTTGGTGAAGGCGCCCACGCCTACGACACCAGCGCCGGTACCACCAGCGGCGCAGCCGCTTGTGATGGCGACATGGGGAATGACACCTGGTTCGCCTACACCGCCAGCTGCAACGGAGATGCCACCATCTCCACTTGCGGACAGACCGGAACCGACTCCGACAGCGTGCTGATCGTTTACGACAGTTGCGCCAATGCCAATGGAACCTGTATCGCCAGTGATGACGATAGTTGTGGAGCTTCTAACTTCATGTCCGGGGTCACCATCGCCGTTACCGCCGGAACCACCTACATGGTGCAACTCGGCGGCTGGCAAGGACCCGGAGGAACCGGAACCCTCGATATCTCGCTGGTCGGCGATCCCGACGTCTGTTGTGGAGCCGTGGCCGTCGGTGAAGGCGCCCACGCCTACGACACCAGCGCCGGTACCACCAGTGGCGCAGCCGCTTGTGATGGCGACATGGGGAATGACACCTGGTTCGCCTACACCGCCAGCTGCAACGGAGATGCCACCATCTCCACTTGCGGACAGACCGGAACCGACTCCGACAGCGTGCTGATCGTTTACGGCAGCTGCGCCGATGCCAATGGAGCCTGTATCGCCAGTGATGACGATAGTTGTGGAGCTTCTAACTTCATGTCCAGCGTCACCATCGCCGTTACCGCCGGAACCACCTACATGGTGCAACTCGGCGGCTGGCAAGGACCCGGTGGAACCGGAACCCTCGATATCTCGCTGGTCGGCGATCCCGACGTCTGTTGTGGAGCCGTTGCTGTTGGTGAAGGCGCCCACGCCTACGACACCAGCGCCGGTACCACCAGCGGCGCAGCCGCTTGTGATGGCGACATGGGGAATGACACCTGGTTCGCCTACACCGCCAGCTGCAACGGAGATGCCACCATCTCCACTTGCGGACAGACCGGAACCGACTCCGACAGCGTGCTGATCGTTTACGACAGTTGCGCCAATGCCAATGGAACCTGTATCGCCAGTGATGACGATAGTTGTGGAGCTTCTAACTTCATGTCCGGGGTCACCATCGCCGTTACCGCCGGAACCACCTACATGGTGCAACTCGGCGGCTGGCAAGGACCCGGAGGAACCGGAACCCTCGATATCTCGCTGGTCTCACCTGCGGAAACCAACTGCGGCGACGGTATCGACGATGACTGCGATGGCCTGACCGACTGTGATGACAGCGACTGTGCGGGAAGCATCGACTGCAGCAACGACGATTGCAGCGGAGCCTACCCGGTCGGCGAAGGCGTTCACGCCTACGACACCAGCGCTGGAACCACCGACGGCCCGACCGACTGTGATGCCGATATGTCGAACGATCACTGGTTCCTCTACACGCCCAGTGCCAATGGTGTCGCCACCATTGACACCTGCGCACAGACCGGAACCGACAGCGACAGCGTGCTGATCGTCTATGACGGCGCCGCCGGCTGCCCGACTGGAGCTGGCTGTCTCGCCAGTGCTGACGATGGCTGTGGAGCTTCTAACTTCATGTCCAGCGTCTCCATCGGCGTCGAGGCCGGTAACACCTACCTGATCCAGGTCGGTGGCTGGCAAGGACCCGGTGGAACTGGTGATCTCACCATCGGACTGGTGCCTTGCACTACCGACGCCTGCTGCGGAGCAGCGGCAGTCGGTGAAGGTGCTCACGCCTACGACACCAGCGGCGGTACCACCAGTGGCGCGGCCTCTTGTGATGGCGACATGGGGAATGACACCTGGTTCGCCTACACCGCTTCAGGAACCGGTAGTGCCACCTTCTCCACCTGCGGACAGACCGGAAGCGACTCCGACAGCGTGCTGATCGTTTACGACAGCTGCGCCAATGCCAATGGAGCCTGTCTCGGCAGTGCTGACGATGGTTGTGGAGCTTCTACCTACATGTCCGAGGTCACCATTGCAGTTACCGGCGGCACCACCTACATGGTGCAGCTCGGCGGCTGGCAAGGACCCGGTGGAACCGGAACCCTCGATATCTCACTCGTGACTCCTGCTAGTTGTGAGGGAGCCGTGGCGATGGTCGATGGTGCCAACGCTTTTGACACCACCGGCTACCCCGGAACCGGCACCGCTCCGACTGGATGCACCAACTCTTACGGTGGCAATGCCGCCGACGGTTGGTACACCTACACT
>CAVOEM010000100.1:0-9839 GCA_963694575.1 Planctomycetes bacterium UBA1146
ACGATCGACCGTTTCCATGATGGTCCGCAGGGAAGGAGGGATCTGTTCCGGATCTCCACTGCGCAGACAGCCCTGAGCCAGAGCCCGGATGCTGCCGAGCGGATTACGCAGGTTATGGGCGACCGAAGCGGTCATCTCACCGACCGCTGCAAGACGCTCTCGCTCGATCATTCGTTGCTGGTAACTGCTGATCTCACTCGACATCGCCTCGACCTCGCGGGCGAGGTCACCGATCTCATCGCCTGCAGGGATCGGAATCTTCTGGCCATACTGGCCGCCGGAGATCTGCTGGGCAGCAGTGGAGAGGCTTTCGAGAGGGGAGATGATCCAGCGCTGGAGCAGCAGGAAGCAGGATCCGCACAGCAGTAACATCATGGCTCCCAGGATGCTCAGCAGGTAGGTCACTTGCTCGGCAGCGCTGCGTGCTCGCGATTCCAGTTCGCCGATCCTGACTTGTTGTAGTTGCTCGAGTTGCAGTACCGACGCAGTGAAATCGGGCACCAGTCGGTCCTTCAGCCAGTTGCGAGTGCGCTCCTGGCCTCGTCCCTCAATCCCCTCTTCCAGGTAGCGTAGGGAGTGGATCACGGCTCGCTCAAAGTTCTTGACCGATCGGTCCAGGTCCTCGATCGCGCCTTGCTCTTCCTTGGAGGTGTTCCCATCGGAGTCCACCAGAGAAAGGATGGCGTGCTGGCAGCTGTCGATCTGTTGGCGGAATCGATCTCGATCGGTGGTTTTCCAGTTTTGAAGGTTGTCGATCTCTCCGGTGGTGACCAGCAGCAGGTCGCGGATCTTGCCGATGGAGATCAGATCCTGACGGCTCTTCTGACTCTCCTCGACGGCCATCTGCAGATCGTGGATCACCATCAGCGCCGCCAGACCTCCCCCGATGGCGAAGGTGAACAGGGTCAGTACCAGCAGCAGGATTCGCGTGCGAATCAACATCAGCGATCTCCCACCGGAATCACCAGCCACTCGTGAGAATAACGATCAGGATCACTGGTTGCAGGAGAGACATCGGGAGTCCAGTCGAGGCGGACTCTCTGGCCCGGGGAAAGTGTCGTCGAGCAACTGAGCACCCATATCTTTCCATCGATCTCGCCGAGGATTGGAGTGGGTTTCCCATCGATGGTCAGTTTCAACTTCGGAGTCCGGGGGAGTGCCTCGGACAGGTGAAGGGTCCAGCGAGGAGCGGGCCCCGCGGCGATGGTCCCGGGAGGTGGATCGATGGAGGTGAAGGAGATCGGACGCTGCGATTTCGCAATACTGCGTCGGACACCCGGTCGAAGGGAACCGGCAGGGGCGGCGAGGGTGGAATCGAAGCTCGCAGCGAAGCGGTCGAGGTACTGGGACCAGAGGGGCTCTTCAGAGGAGGGGCTCCACAGCCAGCAGGATCCGGCCTCGACTCTGGCAGAGTCCGCGGCGCTGACCAGTAACTGACCGGTCTTCTTCTGACCAGTGATGGTGATCGGAGCCAGGCCTCGGTGATGATGGAGAAAACCAGATTCGAAGGACGAGGAGCCTGTAGCCTCGACCATCAGTTGACCTGGCTGCACTCGTATCACTCTGAGCCACTGCCAGCGATCGAAGTTCGGCGGAGCGAATTCGACCGATTCAGTTCGGGTTCCCACTGCGGCGGGACCGATGCCGCTACAGGCCCACATGCGAGCCTTCAGTTGTAGCGTGTCGGAGGTGCTGACCGCCGGACCCTTATTATCGATGAACAGGCTGCGTGTGATGTCGAGGAGCCCCTTGCCCAATAGGACCACTCCGGAACTGGATTGAGCGCCGAAGAAGCAAGAACTGACCCGGATGAGTGCGTTTTCAGCATCACCACCGACCCGCAGGCCTGCATCACCGAGGTTACCCAGAAACTCCGATTGCAGAACACTGAAGTCGCCCGCGGCGTCGGCATCGAGATGCAGTCCAGATTTGTGATTGTCGATGAAGGAGCATTGCTCGGCACGGACTCTCAAGTCTGCAGCAGATCCCTCAGGGTAGCGAATGTCGATACTGACGCCGTGGTCGTGATTGCTCTCGACCAGGACTCCGCGCAGGCCGATGCGAATCCGCGCGGGATCGCGACCGTCTCCCAGTGGCGCAGCGATCTTGATGGTGATCCCGATGTCTCGATTGCGAGCGACCTCGCACTGCTCCATATCGATCCTCGCCTTGGCTCCTGACCGCGGCAGTAGTGGCAGCACCGACAGTCCACTCTGCTGGTTGTCGATCAACTGGCAGTCGCGAATCGCCACATCGACATGGCCTTCGATACGGATCCCATCGCCGCCACTTTCGCTCACTGAGCAGGACTGGATGGTGCCGACCACGCGCCCGTCCTGGTCGAGGTCGGTCTCGATCTGGATGCCTTTGTCCTTGAATTCGGAGATGTGGCAGCGAGAGATGCGAAAGAGGCAGTCGTCCGCAACGATCGCACGACGAGCTTCTTGTGCGCCGTCGAAGTGGAGTCCATCGATGACCACCAACTGATCTCCGGGCGGCACGATGACCGCGTCTTGGCCGGGCGATCCGATCAACTTCGTGAGATGCTGGCCTGGCGAGGAAGGGCCGTTAAATCCAGCAGGAAATCCACCGTAGATCGCCATCCCTTCGAACAGAAGCAACTGTTCCGGGTATCGACCCGCGGCCACATGAATGTTGACTCCGGCCAGGCCTATGGCATCCCCGATGGCATCGTCGATTTTCTGGAAAGCGTCTTCGGGACTGCTGCCATCGCCAGTATCGGTGGCTGCTGCATCGACATACAGCACTGGATTGGGAAGCGCGGGCCATTCCGATTGATTGGAATCGCTGATCCCCTGGTCGTCGATCGATCGAACCACCAGGTAGATCACCTGGCCATTGGGCAAGTTTTGAATCGTATGGGAAGTGGCTCCAGGGTCGGTGGTGATCCAGGGTTGGTCGAAATCTTGCTTGCCTGGACGAGCGGAACGGAAGATCTGGTAATGGATCTGGTCGCTGTCGGTGTGATCGTCGATGGCGGCGTGCCAATCGATGTGTAAGGAGCCGTCGCCAGCGATCACCGAGCGGGGGCCATCGAAGAGGGGCGGCTGGTGGATCCCGTCGATCGGCGGGGCGACCCGGCCAGCGGCAGTTTTTTCCCTCGAGGAGACCGCTGTTTCGGTCGGGGGTTGAGCCGGGCCTGGTGGAGTGGCAGTGGGATCATCGCAACCGAAGAAGAGCAGCAACAGCATCAGCGTGACCGGGTACCGAGAGGCACCGGATCGAGAGGCACCGGACTTTAGTCGGGCCGAGTCTTGCGGGACGGGCCCGCCGGGATGGTTCAGGAACTTCTTCTCCAACACTCTTCTCCACGGGGCTGAAGTCTTGATCTGATCCCATCGTACTACATCTCGACGTGGAATCATGAACCGGTGGCGAGTCCGATACGATTGACCCGATCCGCAACCAGTGGTTCTTCTCCATCTCCGGTGTAGTACAGCAGGAATCTTGGGTAGGGGGTGTCGTCATTCGGATCCAACGGATCGTTTTCATCGATCCCGGGATACTGGCTCGGTTGGATCATCGACGGCTGTTTGAGGTCGTCCGAATCGAACAGAATGGGAGAGACCAGATCGGAGGAGGAGGTCAAGACCGCCAGGTTGAATCCGCTCCAGCTGTATCCATCGAGGCTGGTGGCGTAGCCGATCACGGTGTCGTTATCGAGAAATCCGCGCCCCTCGTAGAACATCATCCATTCGACCAGATTTCCCTGTGCATCGGTTTCCCGAGCGAGGCTGGGGGAATGGATCGCCAGATCGTCAAAGGTGCCCGGGCCGCCACTGAAACTGGGTCCGGCAGGAGCTCCACTGAGGACGCCATCTCGAATCGTCCAGGCACTGCCATCATTGGAGAAGGCCATGCCGATCACCGAACTTCCGTCGGTGCGCTCGACCTCGAACGCCATCCGGTAGGGGTCGGTAATAGCAGAGGTCTTGACCACGCTCGGATCTGCAACCCGGACCACGTTGCCAAACGCAGCACCCGGTTCCAGGCCGCTGCAGAAGGTCGGAGCGGTCCAGCTGATCCCATCGGCGGAGGTACAGGTGAGGATGGCACTTTGCCAGGTGGCGGAAGGGGAGCCCGCACTTCCATAGGTACCTTCGAACCACATCTGATATCTCCCTGGAGTATTGACCAGGGAACCGTGATCTACGATGACGGTAGGATCGGCGGAACCGCGCGGGTCGATCGGCGTGCCGTTCACGACCAGTGGTGGCATGCTGGCACGACTCATCACGATCGTCCGATCGGTGACCAGCGGATTGAAGTCTTCCTCCGGGGAGGTGACCACACCGATGGCATAGTCGTGCGGAGCAATGGCACAACACGATCCCTCATAGAAGAGCAGGAACCGGTCACCGAAGATGGGTTGCCGACTCGGATCCTCGAGCGCGCAAGGGCTGTCGACCTCATGGAAATCGAAATCGGCAGGAACGCTGTTGATGGGATCCGCGGTGGCGCGATCGGACAGTACTGGAACCACCCTTGGAGGGATCAGGTTTGAATCGCGGTGCTTCGACAGGTCGAGCACTGGTTGTTGCTGGGGAGGAGTTCCTCCACCGCCGCAGCCGCCTGCAGTGAGGGCGGCCGCAAGGCCAAGAGACAGCAAGAGCGGCGCACGGTATCCATGATCAGGCACTGGGAATCCCCTACTTCCATCTTGGTGGGCTCAAATCTCGATGTTCGGAAACTGCTCGCGCGGGCTGTTGTGAATGTATCGTACAGCGACGATTGTTAGACCATTTTTTGGCAAATTGGTCAGTAACTTTTTCCGATCCAACGAAAGTCAGGTAAGACAGGGAGCATCCGTGACTCTTGAGTGGGATTCATGGTATCAAAAGAGGGCGGTCCACCCTACCATGGGGGGTAGAGGCAGGATGGGTTGGATATTCGCCTGGTTGTCTATTTATTGAGACTGTTCGACCGATTATTTCCTTTGAAGCTCGACACCCAAGTTGCGATTGATTTTGATCTGGATCAGATTGCAGAAAATTGGTTTGGGCGACTTGAAAAGAGTACCAGTGATGCTGTGTAATTTTCAGTCCTTCCTCAAGTCGAATAGGGCGTCTTTGTCCCTGGGACTTTTCCTGACAATAGTCCTTAACACTACAGTCGAGTCACAAGGAATCGTCAAAAGTTCCAGAGATCCGATACCCGTGACCACGACCTCGACCTTTTCCTACATGTGGGGAGAGGAGCGTGTCAAACTCGAGGTGCGAGAGAGCCAGATCGCCGTCTATCTGCCCCAATCGGAGCAGCCTGAGATGCAGATACAGCAGCATCTGGCAGATCTCCAGATCCATCTCACATCCGATGCCATCGAGGGGACCCCGTACCAGGGATTGCTACTGGTCCAGACTCCTTCGGGTCAGGCGAGTCAGATCCTGCGATTGCTCGATCAATTACCGGGTGGTTGGGCCTCTCCCTGTCTTGATTTCCAGGGCCGACTTCATATTCCTCGTCCTGAAATTCTGGTCACTCTCGATTCCACTGACTTGACCGTCATCGATCGAATCGTGGCGATTCCAGATCTTCAGTTGATCCGTGAGTTCCCTTCGGGAAGTCCATTGCTCCAGCTCTCCTTCGATGGTCCCCCGAGGTTGATCGAGGAGCGGATTCAGCGCCTGCTGGATGTCTCCGGAGTGACATCGGCGAGTCCCAACTTCATCCTTCATCTGCCCGCGATGGCGGTGCCCAATGACACCTTTTTCGGCGCCCAGTGGCACCTTCAGAACACCGGTCAAGCAGGGAATCTCGGGACCGACATCAATGCTGCCGATGCCTGGGGAGTCCAGACGGGTTCACTTTCTGTAAGGGTTGCGATCATCGACGAGGGAGTCGATGTGTTTCATGAGGACCTTGCAGCGAATATCGTTGCAGGCCACGACTCGACCAATCAGGCCAGTCCAGCAGGGGTACCAGGAAACTGTGCCTCCACCGATGGCCATGGCACTGCCTGCGCCGGACTGGCGGCAGGCATCGGGAACAATGCTCTGGGAATCTCTGGAGTGGCATGGACCGCCGAGATCCAACCGGTTCGTCTCGGGTTTGGCGCTCATTGGACCGAGAATGCCTGGATCATCGATGCCCTCACTTGGGCGAGCGACAATGGCTCCGACATCCTCTCCAACTCATGGGGCGGAGGAGCGCCCTCTACTGCAGAGCAGGACACCCTCCAGTACACACTCGATACCGGTCGAGGCGGACTGGGTTGCATTCTGGTCTTTGCCAGTGGCAACGATAATGCCGGGGTTTCCTTCCCGGCAGCCTATAACCAGGCGATCGCCGTCGGCGCCAGTAGTCCCTGCGATGAGCGTAAGAATCCTGCTTCCTGTGATGGAGAGGACTGGTGGGGATCGAACTTCGGAGCCCAGCAAACGGTCGTGGCACCCGGAGTACTGATGGTGACCACCGACATCTCGGGGGCCGGCGGGTACGTGACGACCGGAGCCACTGCCGATTACGTGGCCAACTTCAACGGAACATCTTCTGCAACCCCGGTGACCGCTGGAGCACTGGCGGTCTTGCTCGCTCAGGACCTAACCCTGACTGCGACACAGGTCCGCACCATTCTCGAGGCCAGCAGCGACGACCAGGTCGGTCCTCCCGCAGATGACACGCCAGGATTCGACAACAACTTCGGTTTCGGGCGGATCAATCTCGCCAACATGCTGGCGACGCTGGGTGGGCCTACCGGTCCCAGTGCGGCGACCTGTACCGAGCAACCGATCGGGGTCCAGGTCAGTTGGACCAATGGTGAGGCTTACGACGAAGTTCGGATCCGCCGCGATGGAACATTGCTGGCCACGGTCGCCGGAAATTCCACCGGATACCTCGATCTATCGGTCCCCATCGGTCAGCACACCTGGGAGATTCAGGGAGTTGCCGGCGGAACCCTCAGTTTGTCTGCTTCCTGTAGCATTTTCCTGCTCGGAAACATTCGCGATCTGGTCTGGGCGCCGGAAACGGGAACCACCGATTCAGGAACGGCTCTCACCAATGCATTGGTGGCCTCTGGTAGGAGTGTCGTCACTGTCGGTTCCATCTCTGCCATACCAGACCTCGATCGACTCGATCGAATCTGGGTACAACTGGGGATGTTTCCCAACAACCATCCACTGACCACGGCGGAATCCGCGATCCTCGACACCTATCTGACCAACGGGATCGGTGGCAATGCGGTATTCCTCGAGGGGGGAGACACCTGGTTCTTCGATACCCAGACTCCTGTCCATGCCCGATTCGGGATCACAGCGCTCTCCGATGGGGCCTCGGTGGATAACCTAGGTCAGATCGACGGACTCAACAGCGCAGGATGTGACCTGTCGGGGATCTCCTTCAGTTACATCGGAGAGAACACGTGGGTCGATCGGCTCTCTGCAGCGGTCGGTTCGGCAGTGGTGCAGTCGAATCAAACACCCGCCTTTGACATCTCGGTCTTTCGAAATTCGGGCGGCTTTATCACCTTCGGTAGTGCCTTTGAATTCGGCGGACTGGCAGAAGCGACATCGACCCATGTGCAACTGGTCGAAGCCATCATCAACTGCCTGACCGATTCGATCATCGCGCCCGCAGATCTGACCTGTTCGTCCAGTGGGAACTCGGCAATCCTGACCTGGACCAATGCCGGTGTGTGGGATTCGATCGAGGTGACCCTCGATGGAGGAACGCCGCAGGTGCTGGCCGGGTCTTCGACGGGCATCACCCTCACTGGCCTGGCCAGCGGTGGGCACGCTGTCGATGTGGTGTCAGTAGTGGGGGCCGATGCATCTGTTGCATCCTCCTGCAACTTCGGCATCGATCCTGCTTCACCTTCCGGCTTGAACTGCGTCAACCAGGGAGGTGACGCATCCATCTCGTGGACCAATGGTGAGGTCTATGAAAGCATCGAAGTGATTCGCGATGGTCAGGTGATCGCCCTGCTGGGCGGAACCGCCACTACTCACGTCGATCTTGCCCCGGGAGGTGGTGTTCATCAGTATCTGCTGCAGGGAGTGGTCGGAGGATTCAACAGCACGCCGATCGGCTGTGGACTGAGTTTCGATCCTCAAGCGATCACATCCTTCAGTTGCACCCGGGTCTCGACCCAGGTCAACATGACCTGGGTCAATACCGATGTCTACGATTCCATCGATCTGCTACGCAATGGCATCTCGATCCAGTCGCTGGTCGGTACTGCCACTTCGACCACCGATACTCCGGGTAGTGGTGTCCATGATTATGCGATTCGCGGAACCATCTCGGGAATAAATTCTGCCGCCGCGAACTGTGCGATTTCCGTCGCTCCGGCTGCTCCCGTTGCCATGACCTGTGCTTCGACATCCGGTGTGGTGAGCCTGCAGTGGACCAACAGTGAGTCCTACAACCAGATTCTGGTGACTCGAGGTGGAGTCCAGATCGCCTTGCTGGCAGGAACTGCAACAACCCATTCCGATTCCTCAGGGGCCGGTGTTTTTGATTATGGAGTCACTGGCGTTTTCGCTGGAAGTTCCAGTGCAGAGACCATCTGCACCGCCACCAATCCACCGGAACCGATCACGGGACTGTCCTGTGGTCACAGCGCTGGCACCGTTTCGCTCTTCTGGTCAGAGGGGATCGGGATCGACGGTGTCGAGATTCGTCGTGACGGAGTGCTGGTCAGCACGGTGCCGGCTTTGACCGGTTTCTACCAGGAATCAGGAGCACCGACCGGCACCAGAAATTATGCACTCCGATCGATCAGTGGTGGATTGAGTTCTTCCGTTATCACTTGCGATGTGATCATTCCCCCAGGGCCCATCACGGGTCTCACCTGTGTTAGCAATCAACCCTTGACCGCGCAACTCGACTGGACTTCGCCGGCGGGAGCGACCTCCATCTCCATCACCAGAGATGGAGTACTGCTCGATACGGTCACGGCTGCAACATCCACTTATCTCGATTCCCCAGTTCCAGCGGGCATTCCCATCTACGTATTCACTGCGACGGTAGATGGTGTTTCGGGGCCGTCGATCAGTTGTGCGGTGGTGGTGGATTCACCGACACCTCCACCGGTCGCTAGCTTCTCGACCTCGGTCGTCAGCGGAATCGCTCCTTTGGAGGTACAGTTCACCGATAGCAGTACCGGCACCATCGATAGCTGGGCATGGGATTTCGGCGACGCAGCATCATCGGCGGAACCGAGCCCGCTGCACCTGTTCCAGAATGCCGGTAGTTTCTCCGTGGTGTTGCTGGTAACTGGACCCGGAGGGAGCCACTCCACCAGTGTCTTGATCACCGTCGATGAGCCGGCTCCCGTGTCGGATTTCTCCGGTACTCCGACCAGTGGAAGCGTCGGGATGACGGTCGCCTTCAGCGACATCTCCACCGGTGGCGCTGCCAACAGCTGGAGCTGGAGCTTCGGCGACGGCGCCAGCTCGACGCTGCAGAACCCGAGCCACAGTTATGCGACTGCCGGCAACTACGACGTCTCGCTGAGTGTCACCGGACCAGGCGGCAGTAACAGCCTCGCTCGTCCCGGCTACATCACCGTGGCAGAGTTGGCACCGATCGCTGATTTCTCCGGCACTCCGACCAGTGGAACCGTCGGGATGACGGTCGCCTTCAGCGACCTCTCCAGCGGTGGCCCTGCCAGCAGCTGGAGCTGGAGCTTCGGCGACGGCACCAGTTCGACGCTGCAGAACCCGAGCCACAGTTACAGTATCGCAGGCAACTACGATGTTTCGCTGAGCGTCACCGGGCCAGGCGGCAGTAACAGCCTCGCTCGTCCCGGCTACATCACCGTGGCAGAGTTGGCACCGATCGCTGATTTCTCCGGTACCCCGACCAGTGGAAGCGTC